>CAMFLH010000021.1 GCA_945957295.1 uncultured Uliginosibacterium sp. | reverse complement strand
CTGCTCGACGAGCTGTTGCTCAGCAATGACGACGGCAAGGTGTCGATGACCGGCGCCTATATCGACGGCCGCACGCGCGTGCGCTTCGAGCTCGATGCGCGCGATGCCGGCGCGCTGCTCGGCCGGCTGGGGCACGCGGGACTGCTGCGGCGCGGCGAGGTCACGGCCAAGGGCTTCCTCGATTGGCAGGGACCGCCGGAATCGCCGCAGCTGGCGTCGCTGTCCGGCGGTTTTGATATCAAGGCTGAATCGGGCCAGTTCAGCAAGATCGATCCGGGCATGGGGCGTCTGCTCGGTGTGTTCAGCCTCCAGGCTTTGCCGCGGCGGGCTACGCTGGATTTCCGCGATGTGTTTTCCGAAGGATTCGCCTTCGACAGCGTTTCCGGTAGCATGAAAATCAGCCGCGGTGTGATGCGCACCGAGGATCTCGCGATCCGCGGGCCCGCGGCGCGCGTGGCTATGCGTGGCAGCGTTGACCTGACTGCCGAGACGCAACGCTTGAACGTCGAGGTGCAGCCGACGCTGTCCGAAACCGTGGCGCTGGGGGCGGCGCTGGGGCCGGCGATCGGCACGCTCAACCCCGCTGTTGGGCTGGTGGCGTATCTTGCGCAGAAGGTGTTGCGCGATCCGATCGAAAAGATATTTACCTACGAATACGCCGTGGACGGCAGCTGGGACGAACCGCGTGTGCGCAAGCTCTCGGGTGGTGCCGCACACGCCGACAACAACGGAGGTGAGCAGTGAGCGAGGCATACCGTGTTGCCGCAGTGCAGATGGTGTCCGGCCCTGATGTCGCGGCCAACCTGCAGGAGGCCGAGCGCCTGATCGCCGAGGCGGCGGCTGGCGGTGCCCAGCTGGTTGTGCTGCCGGAATACTTCGCGCTGATCTCGCCCGACGAGACCGCCAAGCTCGCGTTGCGCGAACCCGATGGCGATGGCCCGCTGCAGCGCTTTCTGGCCGAGACGGCGGCGCGCCACCGTGTGTGGCTTGTCGGCGGCACGATTCCGCTGACTGCGGAGGCGGACGACAAGGTGCGCAACGCGATCCTCGTGTATGACGACACCGGCCACCGCGTAGCGCGTTACGACAAACTGCACTTGTTCGGCTTCCGCAAGGGCGCCGAAGCCTATGACGAATCGCGCACGATCGAGCCCGGCGCCGAGGTGGTGACATTCGACGCGCCGTTTGGCCGTGTCGGGCTTGCCGTCTGCTACGACCTGCGCTTCCCCGAACTTTTCCGCGCGATGGGCGATTTGGCTTTGATCGTGTTGCCTGCCGCATTCACTGAAACCACCGGCCGCGCGCACTGGGAAGTGCTGCTGCGCGCACGCGCGGTAGAGAACCTCTGCTACGTGCTCGCGAGCGCACAAGGCGGCGAGCACCCTGGTGGCCGCCGTACCTGGGGCGACAGCATGCTGATCGACCCGTGGGGCGCAGTCGTGGCACACCTGCCGCGGGGTGCCGGCGTGGTCCTCGGCGATATCGATACCGAACATCAGCGCACGCTGCGCGAGAGCCTACCGGCCTTGCAGCACCGCCGACTTTGACTGGAACGACATGACAACGATGACAACCGAGCGCGCTCTGGATACCGCCGAGCGCTTGCTATTGGCGCCGGGGCGCCTGAACCTCGCCTCGATCGAACGCTGCTTCGGCACGCTGATGGCGCACCGCCTCGACTATGCCGACCTGTACTTCCAGTACCAGCGCGCCGAGGGCTGGAGCCTGGAGGAAGGCATCGTCAAATCGGGCAGCTTCAATATCGAGCAAGGTGTTGGCGTGCGCGCGGTGAGCGGTGAAAAAACCGCCTTCGCCTACTCCGACGATATCAGCGTCGCCGCGCTTGAAGCCGCGGCGAAGACCACGCGTGCGATCGCCGCCGCTGGCGCGACTGCGGTGGTGCCGGTGCGTGCAGCCAAACAGCGGGCGGCGCTATACCCCGCACACGATCCGATCGGGTCGCTCCCCGATGCCGAGAAGGTGCGCCTGCTCGAACGCATCGAGCAGATCGCGCGCGGCCTCGACCCGCGCGTGACTCAGGTGATGGCCTCGCTCGCGGCAACCTGGGAAGTGGTCATGGTGGCGCGCGCCGATGGCCACATGGCGGCCGACGTGCGGCCGCTGTCGCGCCTGTCGGTGGTGGTGATCATGGAAGAGGGCGGGCGCCGTGAGCAGGGCTCCGCTGGCGGTGGCGGCCGTCACGATTACGCCGCGTTCACCGATGAAGTGCTGCGCGATTTCGCGCAGAAGGCAGTGCATCAGGCCAGCACCAACCTCGCGGCGCGGCCTGCGCCAGCCGGCATGATGACAGTGGTGCTGGGCAACGGCTGGCCCGGCATCCTGCTGCACGAGGCGATCGGCCACGGCCTCGAAGGCGACTTCAACCGCAAGGGTAGCTCCGCATTTGCCGGCCGCATCGGCGAGCGGGTTGCAGCGAAAGGCGTTACCGTGGTGGATGACGGCACCCTGCCGGGCCGTCGCGGATCGCTGACGGTGGACGATGAAGGCAACCCGACCCAGCGCACCGTGCTGATCGAAGACGGCATCCTCACCGGCTACATGCAGGACATGACCAACGCGCGCCTGATGGGCGTGGCGCCCACCGGAAACGGCCGCCGCGAATCCTTCTCGCACCTGCCGCTGCCGCGCATGACCAACACCATCATGCTGGCCGGCCAGCATGATCCACAGGAGATCATCGCATCGGTAGATCGCGGGCTCTACGCCGTGAATTTCGGCGGTGGCCAGGTCGATATCACCTCAGGCAAATTCGTCTTCTCCGCCGCTGAGGCGTGGATGATCGAGAACGGCAAGCTGGCCTATCCGGTCAAGGGTGCAACGCTGATCGGCAATGGCCCCGACGCGCTGACGCGGGTGTCGATGATCGGCAACGATCTGGCGCTGGACCCGGGTGTCGGCACCTGCGGCAAGGAAGGGCAAAGTGTCCCGGTCGGCGTCGGTCAGCCGACGATCCGGCTCGATGGGCTGACCGTCGGCGGCACCGCCTGAGCACTTGGCGCGACGAGAGCGAAGAGGGGATATTCATGCTTCGACGCAACTTCCTGCTGTTGGGCGTTTCTGCCGTTGTTGCCGGCCCGGCGCTGGCGGCCAAGAAGGCTGCGCCGCAGGTCTCACCCCGTGTGCAGACCAATCAGGCGGGGCAACTCGCGATGCACGCCGAGCGCATCGGCAAGTACTGGATGCAGATGGGCGTGGGCATCGATACGCAGCGCGCTGGCTTGCACTTGCAGGAATCGACGCGGGCCTTCGATCAGCTGTTCGCCGCGCTTTCCCGCAGCGTGCATGGTGAGCTGATGCTGTTGATCGAGCAGCGCTGGCGCGTCTATCGCATGGCGTGGGGCGCCAAACCGGCGCCTGATGGCGTACGGCGCGTCGCGTCACTGGCGCAGGATCTGAGCGAGCAGGGCTTGAAGCTCGTGGCACAGCTCGCAAAGGCTCAGGCGGGTGACGAGGCGCGTCGCCTCATCGATGCAAGCGAGGCGCGCATGCTGACGCAGCGCATGGCCCGCGTTGCGTTGATGCGCCAGTGGAGCCAGGCAACGCCCGACGCTTCGCTGCAGTTGGATCAGATGCGCAAGACCTTCTCGGCACGACTCGACGCGCTGAACGCCGACGCGGGTTTGCCGGACGCCGCGAAGGGCGATCTGCAGCTGGCGCGCCAGCAGTGGGCCTTCCTCGATCAGGCGCTCGCGTCCAAGGACGATCTGAAGGCGACCACCCAGGCCGCCAACCTTGCCGAGCGCGAGCGCGAACTGCTGGATAGCTTCTGCGAACACCTCGGTTGAGCACGCGGGCTGCTGACGCGGCGCGGCGATGTGAGCGCGCAGCCCGCCTTATTCAAATTCTCTCTTTTGAAATATGTTTTAAGTGGTTTGTCGGTCTAAAGCGTTCGCCGAGAATGGCGGCCTCGCATCGCTGATCGAATCCGACAATGAAACGCACGCTTTTCACCGCGGCGCTCGCGCTCGCCGCGTTCGGCGCTCAAGCACAGACCTCTCTGCTAAACGTCTCGTACGACGTCGCGCGCGACTTCTACAAGGACTACAACCCGCTGTTCGCCGCCGCATGGAAGGCGAAAACCGGCGAAACGCTGGAACTCAAACAGTCGCACGCCGGCTCCACGAAACAGGTGCGCGCGGTGGCCGATGGGCTGGAGGCCGATGTCGTCACGATGAATCAGGCGACCGACATCCAGTTCCTCGCCGACAAGGGCTTGGTCGCCGGCGACTGGGCGAAGAAGTTCCCGAACAACGCTTCGCCCTACACCTCGACGATGGTTTTCATCGTGCGCAAAGGCAATCCGAAGCAGATCCGCAACTGGCCTGATCTGGCCAAGAGCGGCATCAGCGTGATCCTGCCGCACCCGAAGAACACTGGGAACGGCCGCTACAGCTACCTTGCCGCCTGGGGTTGGGCGCAGCGTCAGCCGGGTGCGACCGAGGCCAGCGCAAAAGGCTACGTGGCGGCGCTGCTGCGCAATGCGCCCTTGTTTGCTTCCGGCGGTCGCGATGCGACGACGACCTTCATGCAGCGCCGGCTGGGTGATGTGCTGCTGACCTTCGAATCCGAAGCCGAGCTGATCGCCAAGGAATTCGGCCGTGGCGAGTTCGAGGTGGTGTACCCGAGCGAATCCATCCTCGCCGAATTCCCGGTCGCACTGGTGGATAAGACGGTCGACAAGCGCAACACCCGCAAGCAGGCGCAGGCCTACCTCGAGTACCTGTGGTCGCCCGCGGGGCAGGAGAACGCCGCGCAGAACTACCTGCGCCCGCGTGACCCGGTGGTGCTGAAGAAGTACGCCGCCCAGTTCCCGGTGATCAAGACCTTCACGGTAGATGAGGTTTTTGGCGGCTGGACCAAGGCGGCTACGACGCACTTCAAGGATGGCGGCAGCTTCGACCAGCTGTACGTCAACAAATAATCGGATCTGGCGCCCCGGAGCGATCTGCGGCGCCAAGGTGCTTCATGAGCAGCAAACTCTCACACAACGTGTTGCCAGGCTTCCGGCTTTCGCTTGGCTACGCGATCACCTATCTCTCGCTGCTGGTGCTGATTCCGCTCGGCGCCCTGATCGCGAAGAGCACGGCGTTGAGCCCGGCGGACTTCTGGTCGGTAGCGACCAACGAACGCGCGCTGGCGGCCTACCGCGTGACCTTCGGCGCCTCACTGGTGGCGGCGCTGATCAACGCGGTGTTCGGCCTGATCGTCGCCTGGGTGCTGGTGCGTTACCCCTTTCCTGGCAAGCGCTTTGTCGATGCGCTGGTCGACCTGCCTTTCGCGCTGCCGACGGCGGTGGCCGGCATCACGCTGACCACGCTGTATGCGGGCAATGGCTGGCTCGGGCAATTGATCGAACCGCTCGGTATCAAGGTGGCCTTCACGCCGATGGGCATCATGGTGGCGCTGACCTTCGTGACCTTGCCCTTCGTCGTACGTACGCTGCAGCCAGTGATCGAGGACATCGAACCGGAGGTCGAAGAGGCTGCCGCCACGCTCGGTGCGAGCCGCGCGCAGACGCTATGGCGCGTGGTATTGCCTCAGCTCTTCCCCGCGTGGCTGACCGGATTCGCGCTGGCGTTCTCTCGCGCGGTTGGCGAGTACGGCTCGGTGATCTTCATCGCCGGCAACATGCCGATGGTGTCGGAGATCACGCCGCTGCTGATCATCTCCAAGCTCGAGCAGTACGACCTGGTCGGTGCAACGGTGCTGGCGGTGGTGATGCTGGTGATTTCCTTCGTGCTGCTGCTGTCGATCAACCTGCTGCAGTGGTGGGCGGCAAACCGGCATAGCGGGCGTAGCCCGGTCGAGGCCTTGGCGCCGGGGGCGCGCGTGGAAGGGGCGGGCGCATGAGCGGCCGGATCGCCAACACCGAGTCCCGCGGCGTGCGCTGGCTGCTGTGCGGCATCGCTTTCATCTTCCTCTTCCTGTTCCTCGTGCTGCCGTTGGCTGCGGTGTTCAGCGAGGCGCTCGCGAAGGGTTGGGGCGCCTATCTCGAAGCCCTGAAGGAGCCGGATACCCTTAAGGCGGCGCAACTTACCATTCTGATTGCGATGGCGGTGCTGCCGCTGAACATTGCCTTTGGCGTGGCCACGGCGTGGGCGATCGCGAAGTTCGATTTCCGCGGCAAGAGCCTGCTGACGACGCTGATCGATCTGCCGTTCGCGGTGAGCCCGGTCGTCGCCGGCCTGTTGTTCATCCTGATATTCGGGGCGCAAGGCTGGTTCGGCCCCTGGCTCGCAGCGCGCGACATCAAGATCATCTTCGCGGTGCCCGGCATGGTGATCGCGACGCTCTTCATCACCGTGCCTTACATTGCGCGCGAACTGATTCCGCTGATGCAGGCGCAGGGCAGGGAGGAAGAGGAGGCCGCTGTGTCGCTAGGCGCCTCCGGTTTCCAGATGTTCTGGCGTGTCACGCTGCCCAACATCAAGTGGGGCCTGCTGTACGGCGTGATTCTCGCGAACGCCCGGGCGATGGGTGAGTTCGGCGCCGTCAGCGTGGTCTCCGGCCATATCCGCGGCGAGACGAACACACTGCCGCTGCACGTGGAGATTCTCTACAACGAGTACAACGCGATTGGTGCGTTTGCCGCTGCGAGCATCCTTGCCCTGCTGGCACTCGTCACTCTCGTGGCAAAAACCTTCGTCGAGTGGCGCATGCGGCGCGAGACCGAGGTGCTGTTGGCGGCGCTGCCGCCCGAGCGTAACGCGGGCGGCGCCACGCCGCGCATCAACGGAAACCAAACATGAGCATCGGCATTCGCAACATCGGCAAGCGCTTTGGCAGCTTTGTAGCGCTCGACAACATCTCGCTGGAGATCCCGACGGGCGAACTGGTTGCGCTGCTCGGCCCATCGGGCTGCGGCAAGACCACGCTGCTGCGCATCATCGCCGGCATGGAGGTTGCCGACGCGGGGCAGATCACCCTCTCGGGCGAGGAAGCGACGCACCTGCACACGCGCGAGCGGCAGGTCGGTTTCGTCTTCCAGCACTACGCGCTGTTCCGCCACATGACGGTGTTCGAGAACGTGGCCTTCGGGCTGCGCGTGAAGCCGCGTGGCGAGCGTCCATCGGAAGCGAAGATCCGAGAGAAGGTGATGGACCTGCTGAAGCTGGTGCAGCTCGACTGGCTCGCCGAGCGTTACCCGAGCCAGCTCTCCGGTGGCCAGCGCCAGCGTATCGCGCTGGCCCGTGCGCTGGCGGTGGAGCCGCGCGTGCTGCTGCTCGACGAGCCCTTCGGTGCGCTCGACACGCAGGTGCGCAAGGAACTGCGCCGCTGGTTGCGTCGCCTGCACGACGAGATGCACATTTCCAGCGTATTCGTCACGCACGATCAGGAAGAGGCGCTGGAAGTCGCCGACCGTGTCGTGGTGATGAACCAGGGCCGCATCGAACAGGTCGGTTCGCCGGACGAGGTCTACTCCAACCCGGCCACGCCCTTCGTCTATCAGTTCCTCGGCAATGTGAACGTGTTCCACAGCCGCCTGCATGGCCCCTGGGCCGAGGTCGCGCGTGAGTCGAGTTCGCAGGCAACCGCCTTCGTGCGGCCGCACGATATCGAGATTCTGCGCGAATCGGTAACCGGCGCGATCGCAGCCGAAGTCGCGCATGTGCAGGCTATTGGCCCCGCCGTGCGCGTCGAACTCACCCATCAATCCGAAGTGATCGAGGTCGAACTCTCGCGCGAGCGCCACCAGCAACTTGGTCTGGCGAACGGCGATGCGGTGTGGCTGTTGCCGAAGAGCGTCACGGTCTTTGACGCTGCGGGCAGTGAGCCGCGCCGCTGGGTGCCAGACTGGGTGATCTGACGCGCGTAAGTTCGCGCGTTCGATAGCCCCACTCCGGTGCGCTACGCCCTGCTTTGGCGTTCTCGGCGATGCGTTTGGCATTATCCGATAAGCATGTCACGACACGTCGCGAAAACACGACGCTGTCGCCTTTAAGACTGTCGTAGCAGGTCTACATTCTCCATAGCGGCAGCCCGGAAGCCACCAGCGGAACGGGTTTGAGCCGTGGCCCCTTGTTGATGGAGAACAGTCATGACTTGCAGACCTGGCCTGCTGCGTGCCCTGCTGGCGGCAGCATCCCTTATCGCGGCGGTGCCGCTGCCGGCACACGCCTCGGCGTTGTTCAGCCAGATGGTGGTGTTCGGCGATTCGCTGTCGGATAACGGCAACTTCGCCGCAGCAACCGGCGGCATCCTGCCCCCGTCGACCGTCTACCCGGGTGGCCGCTTCAGCAACGGGCAGGTGGCGGTGGAGTACCTCGCCGGCCGACTCGGGCTCGCGTCGTCCCAAGTTCGTGACTACGCGACCGGCGGTGCGCTGACAGGCTACGACAACCTTGCCAAGCATGACCCAGCGCTCGCCAGCGATCCGGTACTGAAGGGCATCATCGATGCGGCCAATCTGCCCGGCATGCGCAGCCAGGTCGATCGCTACACTTCTACTTCACCGATCGATCCGCACGCGTTGTACGTGGTCTGGGGTGGTGCCAACGATCTTTCTGCCGCCGCGAGCAACCCGCTTGCGACGCCGGCCACGCTGGGCGCGGCGATTGCCGAGGCGGTCACCAACCTTGGCACCATTACGCAGCAACTGATTCTTGGCGGTGCGCAGCATGTGCTGGTTGCCGGCATGCCTAACCTGGGGCTAACGCCGTCGGCGCGCGCGGCGGGTGCCGATGTGGCTGCGCAATCTTCCGCACTGGCAGGCATCTTCAATACCGCACTGAATGGCGTGCTGGACTCGATCGACCTTGCCGCGCCGGGGCGCGTCATCCGTTTTGACACCTACGGCTTCCTCGACAAGATTGTCAGCAATGCCGCGGGTGAAGGTCTCGACGATGTTGCGCAAGCCTGCCTGTTCACCGCATGTGCCGCGACGCCTTCCGAATGGAACAGCTATCTGTTCTGGGACGCGCAGCACCCGACTACGCGCGGGCATGAGCTGATCGCCGATGGGCTTTACGACGCCGTCGTGCCCGAGCCCTCGGCGCTTGCCTTGAGTGTGCTGGGTGTTGCAATGCTGGGCTTCTCGCGCCGCTCGCACCGCGTGCGCAAGTGAGCGTGTGGCGCCCCAGCAACGTCAACGCTGGGGTGCCGCCGTTTCAATAAGGCTGCGCCAAGCTTGTGAGACGGCGCTCGCATGCAGAATCGAAGTGTGGGTTTCGTCAAAGCCGAGCACGCGCAGCGCTTGAAGTTGCGCCTCGGGGCGTAGCTGGCTCACCAGGCTGATCGTGCCGTCGCTCGAATCGCCGTGATAGCCGAAGAACAGGCCGAAGCGAGTGTTCGCGGGCATCGGCGTGTTGAACAAAGCGCGCTGGAAGTCGCTGTCCACCTGCATGTCGATCCACGACGGAATCGCTACTGGCGCGTACTTCACGCCAAGCTCCGCGGCGTCGTGCCCGCGCCACGGCGTGGACAGTGTGACGAGCAGCGGCACCTGGCGCCCATCGCCGCGCGCGGCAAGCAACTTCAGATAGCTCATGGCGACAAGACCGCCCATGCTGTGGGCGGTCACCATGACCTGCTGAAAGGGGTATTCACGCCGCAGGTTGGTCATCACGCCATCGAGCAACTGTACGACGGTGCCGAGCCGCAGCCCGGAGGGGTAGTAGAACACCCATGGTTGGAAGCGTTCGCGATCCAGATCCGCGATCAATGATTCGAATTCGCGTGGGTTGCCCCCTGCGCCGTGCACAAAGAGAACCGGCGTTTTCTTAGGGTCGAAGGGCTGCAGGAAATAGATACCGCCGCCGATTTCACTCAGGAAGTCGGTTGGTGTCCATAGGCCTTTGCGGCCGCCGTCGGGTGAGAACACCGGGTCGTCCAATGCCACTTCGTCGCCTAGCGCGATCGGCAACTCGATTCGCTTGACCTCGGCGAGGCCGGCGAGCGCGGAACGATCAGCGGCCGATAGCGAGGCGGCGTTGTCGAGTGCGAAGTCAAGGCGCCCGGTACTGCGCCCGCCCTGCGCCGTAACGATACGATCGAGTTGGCCGAAGGGCTCATCAGCATCTAGGCGCCGGTTGCCATTACGGTCGGCAAACGCCACCAACCGATAGCGCTGGCCGGCTTGTACCCGAAGCAGGAATCGACCATTTGCGCCCGCCTCTGTGTAGTTGAGCACCGATTCAACGGCGCCCGTCCCGGCAAGCGCCGCGACAATGATCGGCGCGCTTTCGTCAGCGCCCCTACTGACCTCGCCGTAGAGGCCAGCAAGGCTCTCGAGATCCCGCACGTTGCGCTGCAGTTCGTTGAACATGCGTGGCATGCAGGCGGTGCAACTCAAACAAAGAAAGGCGAGTACGAGAGGTCGGAGCATCAGTTCGGGCCTTCGGTCGACGCGAAGCGGCGGCTTTGCGATGTTGTGTCGGCATTGAGCCGGCGGTCGGCGCCACCGAGCCGAGGGTGCTAGTCGAAAAGGTCGGCTTGCGGGCTCGCGTCGCGCGGGGGGCGAAACGCCACACAGTTTAGTGATTCGCGCTCAAGGTTCAAACCGAGGTGCTCCACGGTAAGGGCGAAGCGTTTGCGATAGAGCTCGGCGAAAACACCACTGCCTTTCATGCGCTGTCCGAAACGACTGTCGTACAGTTGGCCGCCGTGCATCTGCCGCAGCACGCTCAGCACATGCTCGGCGCGACCCGGCACATGCTGCTGCAGCCATTCCGGAAACAGCGCGCCCAGTTCATGCGGTAGGCGCAGCAGAACATAGCCCGCGCTGCTTGCCCCCGCTTGCTGGCTGGCTTGCAGTACCGCCTCCATCTCGTGGTCGTTGAGGGCCGGGATCAGTGGCGCGAACAGCACGCCGACCGGCACGCCGGCCTCATGCAGCGTACGCATTGCCTCGAGGCGGCGGGCAGGGGTGGCTGCGCGAGGTTCCATGCTGCGCGCGAGTTCGCGTTCCAGCGTGGTGATCGAAAACATCACCTGCACGAGGGAATCGCGCGCCATGTCGGCCAGCAGATCTACGTCGCGCTCGATCAGCGCGCCCTTGGTGACGATGCTCACCGGGTGGCGCGTTTCGCACAGCACCTCAAGCAGTCGCCGCGAGAGTCCAAGCTTACGTTCGATCGGCTGCCAGGCGTCGGTGTTGATGCCCAGCGCAATCGGCCGGCAGCGGTAGCGCGGGCGGGCGAGCTCACGGCGAAGGATCTCTGGGGCGTCCGGCTTCCAGAGGATCTTCGTTTCAAAATCGAGGCCGGCCGAGTAGCCAAGGTAGCTGTGAGTGGGGCGCGCGAAGCAGTAGCTGCAGCCGTGCTCGCAGCCGCGGTAAGGGTTGATCGAGAGTTCGAACGGGATGTCGGGTGAGCGCGCCTCGACGATCACGCTCTTGGTCGTATCAACGATCAGCTCGGTCTTCGGGAGGGCGGCTTCTTCCTCGGCCGTCCAACCGTCGTCGAAGCGCGCACGTTGCCACTGTTCGAAGCGGCCATCAGGGCGCGACGCCGCACCGCGCCCGTGTATTGGGCTGCGTTGCGGTGGGTAGGGCGTGTCGTCCGTCATGTTGCGCTGCGGCGTTCGAGAAAATGTTGAGCTATAATCGTGCGCTCAATTCGGGATGTGGTTAAAAAAATTGCGCACGCTGTCGCGACCCATCTCCCGGCCGTCTGACCTGGAAACGGAAATTATGAACGCCTCAACCCGCCTGCACATCGACGACGTCCGCATCCGAGAAATCAAGGAACTGGTGCCGCCCTCCCATGTCCTGCGCGAGTTTCCGGCCACGCCGCAGGCGGCCCAGACGGCGTACGACGCACGCAGCGGCATCCATCGCATCCTTCATGGCCAGGACGACCGCCTGCTGGTGGTGATCGGTCCGTGCTCGATTCACGACACCGAAGCTGCCAAGGACTACGCCCGCCGCCTCAAGGCAGAGGCCGACCGCCTGAACGAAGATCTGCTCGTCGTGATGCGTGTGTACTTCGAGAAGCCGCGCACCACCGTGGGCTGGAAGGGTTTGATCAACGACCCGATGCTCGACGGCAGCTTCCGCATCAACGACGGTATTCGTATCGCCCGCGAGCTGCTGTGGGAGATCAACGAGATGGGCCTGCCCTGCGCGACCGAGTTCCTCGACATGATCACGCCGCAGTACATCGCAGATCTGATCTCGTGGGGCGCGATCGGCGCTCGCACTACCGAGTCGCAGGTACACCGTGAGCTGGCCTCCGGCCTGTCGTGCCCGGTGGGCTTCAAGAACGGCACCGATGGCAACGTCAAGATCGCGGTGGATGCGATCAAAGCGGCCGCCGCGCCGCACCACTTCCTGTCGGTGACCAAGGCCGGCCATTCGGCGATTGTGTCGACCGGCGGCAACGAGGATTGCCACGTCATTCTGCGCGGCGGCAAGACCACCAACTACGACGCAGCCAGCGTTGATGCGGCCTGCAAGGAGCTGGCAGCCTCCAGCGTCGCAGCGAAGGTGATGGTGGACTTCTCGCATGCCAACAGCAGCAAGAAGTACGAACGCCAGATCGTCGTGGCGCAGGACGTTGCCGACCAGATGGCTGCCGGCGAAGACCGCATCATCGGCGTGATGGTTGAATCGCATATCAAGGACGGTCGCCAGGACTTGGTGCCAGGCAAGCCGCTTGAGTACGGCAAGAGCATCACCGATGCGTGCATTGGCTGGGAAGATAGCCTCGGCGTACTGGAAACGCTGGCGGCTGCCGTGCGCCAGCGCCGTGTTGCGCGCTCAACCGAGTAAGCGGCGAGTCTGCGATAAAAAAGGGCGCACTTCGGTGCGCCCTTTTTCATTTGTGGCGAATGTGGTGTCGGTTTGCGATCGTCGCTACATCAGTGCGCTCGCGCGTGGCGATCAACTGCCAAAGACCCTGATCAGGTCAGCTCTGCCGGGATCACCGCCCGCAACACGGTCTCGGCCACGCCGTAGCGCTGGCGCACCCGGAACCACCATAGCGCGCCTTTCTTGAACGAGAGTTCGCCGCCAGGCTGGCCGAGCAGCTCTGCCGCAACCTGCCCGAGTGTCGGCTGGTGCCCCACGATCAGGACTGCGCCGTGCGCATCGGGCCAGCCGGCGGCGCGCAGTACATCATCCGGGCCAGCATCGGTGCCAACCTCTGCGCTGATGACGTGCTCGCGGCCCAACGGTGCGACCGTCTGGCGCGTGCGGGTGGCCGGGCTGACGACAATCTTCAACTCATCCGGGGCGTGGGTCTTAAGCCAGGCGGCCATGCGTTCGGCCTGGCGCTGCCCGCGTTCGGTCAGCTTGCGCTGCGCGTCCGGGTAGCCGTCTTCGGCTTCGGCGTGGCGCCACAGCAGCAGATCCAGCGCGCCTGATTCGCTCATTTGGCACTGCCTTTCTTCCATGGGGCTGGGCTGCCGAGTAGGGCGTCGGCATCGGTGAGCGCTCGCGCGCGCAATTGGGCGATGCGCGGCGCATGCCAGCCTGCGGTGAAAGCGCGCGCCGCCGCAAGGCCGGGGTCGTCGCCGGCGACTTCGCCCAGCAGACGGTTGCCCATTGCAGCGTCGTTGATCGCGCCGAGACTTTCCTGCAGTTCGGCGAGTGCGTGGCTGTACTCACTGATTTTCTGCGGCCACAGCGAGGCAAAGAAGTCGAGTCCGTAACGTAGACGCTTGAGCACGATGCGTAAGCGGTGCAGCTGCGCCACGTCGCCGGCCGCGGCTTCGGCGAGGCTGTCGCGCGCATCGCGTCGCACCCGCTTCATCGCGTCGCGCGCAACATGGGCGACCAGCAACTCGGCGTCGGGTTTCAGCACATGAAGTGCTGCGGCGAATTCCAGTTGGGCGCGACCCCGATCAGCCGACGCTTCGACGTGGCGTAGCGATACGCGCTCGGCATCGCGACGCGCTTCGAGTGCAGCCACCAGGCGTTGCATGTCTGTGCCCACTGGGCCTTGCGTGGTGATCGGCGCGAGCAGGGTATCCAGCACGACGTCGGCATCGCGAGCGGCACCCAAGCCGTTGGCGAGCGCCGCGAAGCGGGCGCGCCATGCCTGGGTGAACGGCTTCGGCAGCGCGCCGCGGAAGAGCCCCAGCAGCGTACGTAGGCGGCGCAATGCGACGCGCGACTGGTGTACATACTCCGGATCGTCGAGGCGCAGCGCGAGTGCTTCGTTTGCCTGCCACATCGCGAGCAGTTCGTAGGCGAGCAGGCGAAAAGCCTCACGTGCTTCGGTCTTGGTGGTGAGTGCCACCGGTCGCGCACGCCGCGGGGCGGGTTTCAGATTCTGGTAGAGCTCGTAGCCGCGCTGCGCCTTGCTGGCGTCTTCCGGGCGCAGCGGCAGGTCGCTGGCGAGCTGGCAGGCGAGCGCATACAGGTCCTTGCCGTCGCCGCAGACGAGTTCGAGTTCGAGCTCGCAAATCGGGCTGCTGCGGCCGCCGGCTTCGATCGTGCCTTCGTCGATCATGGCGAGGATCACGATGCCCGGTGCGGGCGTCAGCCGCCGCGTCTGGCGTTCGAAGGTCGTCGTGAACACCGGTGCGAGCCGGCTGCGTACGCTTTCGAGCTGCTGCTGCACTTCCGGTGCGTCGACCGCGCTGAAGTCGAAGCGATCATCGCGGTATGCCTGCTCCCATTCGGGGCGACTGGCCAGGCCGCCGAGCGACGCAGCGGCGCATTTCACCGTTTGCAGCCAGCGCGTGCCGTCCTTGCGAATCCGGACCGCGATCTTGCGTGAGCGCAGTTCGAGGCCCGGTGTATCGAAATAGGTGTTCAGCAGCACGCCGTCAGCGCCTTCGATCGGTGCGGCGGCGATCAGCGGGTGCGCGCGCAGCGCCGGCAGGGCCTCCGGTGGCAGCGCGAGTTTGAGTTCGACTTCCTTGCTCATTGTCTTGGGTAATTCCGCGTGCGGGGCCAGGTTTCAGTCAGCCTGCCAGTGGCCGGATTTGCCGCCGAGTTTTTCGACGAGCCGGATCGCCTCGATCTGCATGCCGCGGTCGACCGCCTTGCACATGTCGTAGATCGTCAGCAGGGCGACCGAGGCGGCGGTCAGGGCTTCCATCTCGACGCCGGTGCGCCCCACTGTTTCCGCGGTGACTTCAACGTCAACCGCCGAAGCGGCAGTGTCCGGCTTTAGATCCACCGCAACCCGCGTCAGTGGAATCGGGTGGCAAAGCGGGATCAGCTCGGCCGTGCGCTTGGATGCCTGGATGCCTGCAATGCGGGCGATGCCGAGTACGTCGCCTTTTTTTGCGTCGCCACGCAGGATCAAGGCAAGTGTTTCGGCTTGCATCGTGATCCGGCCGCGCACGCGCGCAACACGGGTGGTTTCACCCTTTGCGCCGATATCGACCATGTGCGCCTCGCCGCGCGCATTGAAGTGGGTGAGCGGGGAGTCTGGCGTATCGGGCATGTTGGGCAGGCGTGTGACGGTGTCGGGCGACCGGAAGAGGAAGATTTGTTACCTTCTGTACCCCGGCACAAGGGCTGCGAAGGCCGCCCGGTATCATACCCTCATGAAAAAGCGACTGCTGGCGGGCCTGCTCGCCTTCCTGTTCTCCTTGCGCGTGCTGGCCGACGGCTTGCCCGATCTGGGTGACTCCGCGCAGGCCGACATCTCGCCGCAGATGGAACGCCAGATCGGCGCTGCGATCGTGCGCGAAATCCGCTTTGGTGATGCACGCTACGTTGACGATCCCGAGCTGGAGGACTACCTCGAACGCGTCGGATCGCGGCTGGTTGCGGTGAGCGCCACGCCAAGCCAGCAGTACCGCTACTTCGTGCTGCACGACAAGTCGATCAACGCCGCCGCGACGCTCGGGGGGGTGCTTTACTTCCACACCGGCCTCTTTGTTGCCGCGCAGTCGGAGTCCGAGCTCGCTTCGGTGATGGCGCACGAAATCTCGCACGTGCAGCAGCGCCACATGGCGCGCATGGTCGCGCAGCAGCAGAACATGGGCTACATGATGATCGCCTCGCTGGTACTGGCGATCCTCGCGTCACGATCGAGCGGCGATGCAGCGGGTGCAGCGCTTTCCGCAGGGCAGGCGGCGATGGCGAGTGCCCAGCTCGCGTATTCGCGCGATTACGAACGCGAGGCCGATCGTATCGGCTTGCAGGTGCTCGATGCGGCGGGCTTCGATACCCGCGGCATGGTGAGCTTCTTCGAACGCCTGGATCGCGCAACGCGGCTCTTCGATAGCGGTTCCTTCGCCTACCTGCGCTCGCACCCGCTGACCAGCGAACGGATCGGCGACGTTGCAAACCGGGTGCAGCAACTGCCTTACCGGCAGGTGGTGGATTCGATCGATTTCTCGTTGGTGAAGGCAAAGATCGAGAGCCTTGAGCAAATCCCGCAGGATGTTCTGACACGCTTTTCCGGCGAACCGCCGCAGCGCGTGAATGCCGCCGCGGTGCATTGGTACGCTCGGGGCAGGGCGCATCTGCGCCTGAATCAGGTTGCCGACGCGGAGAAGGATGTAGCTGCCCTGCGCAAGCTGGATCTGAGTAGCGCGATGGTCGATCTGCTTGATGCCGACGTGCATCGCGCCGCTGGCGCCAACATCGAAGCGGTGCGCATCCTTCGCGCGGCGCGGCAACGCTTTCCGCAGAGCAGCGCATTGGTCTACGGAGAGATCGATGCCTTGATGGCGGCGGGCAAGCCGCGAGACGCTGCTGCGCTGGCGAACGATCAGCTGCGTTTCGACAATGCCGACGAGCGCCTGTATAGCCGACTCGCGAAGGCGAGCGCTGCGCAGGGAAAACGCTTGTCGCAACACCGTGCCCAAGCGGAGGTCTACTTCCTGCGCGGTTCGCTGTATTCAGCCATCGAGCAGCTCACGCTTGGCTTGCGCGCACGCGATGGCGATTACTACGAGAAGGCGGCTGCCGAAGCGCGGCTCGCAGAGTTGCAGGATCGGCGCCGCGAACTGGAGAAGCAGCAACGCTGAGCGCCCGCGGGGCCGGGCGTTCAGCGCGCTAGAATGAAACTTCAGCCTTTACCTGTGTCGGGAGTCTTGGATGGACGTGAATCGCGATCTGGATGTGCGTGGGCTCAATTGCCCCCTGCCGATCCTGCGGGCGAAGAAGGCACTTGCCGAAATGAACACCGGGGAGACATTGCGGGTGGTTGCAACCGACCCGGGCTCGGTGCGGGATTTTCAGGCCTTCTGTCGCCAGACCGGACACGAACTTGTGTCGCATGCGGAGACCGCGGCGAAGGAGTTCGAGTTCGTCATCCGTTGCAAGTGATTTGATTCCCGCACAGAACCCGTTTGGGTGCGGCGGATCATAGACAAACGGGCGGCCGCGATGCGGCCGTCGTTCATTCACGGCACTTGGTGCCGAACAACCCGGGAGTATGCATGCACGTCAGAAGCGGCTTCTCGCGCGCCCTCGTGCTGGGGCTTTGGCTTGTCATCACACCTGCAATCGCTTGGGCCGAATCGGCGCCCGCGGCGGTCTCTCTGCCGCAGGGCGTACAGCGCATTACAAGCGTCGAAGGCATCACCGAGTATCGCCTGCCAAACGGCCTGCGGCTGTTACTCGCGCCGGACGAAACCAAGCCCAGCACCACGGTGAATATCACCTATCTGGTTGGCTCCCGCCACGAGCACTACGGCGAGACCGGCATGGCGCACCTGCTTGAACATTTGATGTTCAAGGGCTCGAAGAACTTCCCGGGCAATACGATCGACTCCGAGTTCAAGCGCCGTGGCATGCAGATGAACGGCACGACCTGGTTTGATCGCACCAACTATTACGAGACCTTCACCGCGTCCGACGACAACCTCGACTGGGCGCTGCGCATGGAGGCCGACCGCATGGTCAATTCCTTCATCGCGAAAGCGGATCTCGATTCCGAGATGACCGTGGTGCGCAATGAGATGGAGTCCGGCGAGAACAACCCGGGCCAAGTGCTGTGGGAGAAGATGGCCGCTGCCGCCTATCAGTGGCACAACTATGGCAAGTCCACGATCGGTGCTCGCGCAGACGTCGAAGGCGTGCGCATCGAGAATCTGCAGGCGTTCTACCGTCGCTACTACCAGCCCGACAACGCGGTGCTGACCGTAACAGGCAAGTTCGACGCCGCCACGACGCTGCAGAAGATTGCCGCCTACTTCGCTCCGATTCCGCGACCCGAGCGTGTGCTGACGCCGACCTGGACGCGTGAGCCGGTACAGGATGGCGAGCGCGAAGTTGCCTTGGCGCGGGTGGGGGATATTCAGCTTGTGGGCACGCTTTACCATGTGCCAGCTGGTTCGCACCCCGATACGGCGGCGCTGTCGCTGTTGTCGTATGTGCTCGGCGATGCGCCGAGCGGGCGCTTGCACAAGGCGCTGGTCGAACGTGGCAAGGCTGCAAGCGTCAGCGCCTGGAACTTCGAGTTGGCAGAGCCGGGTTACATGACCTTCTTTGTGCAGCTCACGAAGCAGCAGTCCCGCAGCGAGGCGCGCAAGATTCTGATCGATGTGGTCGAGAACCTCGCGCGCAAGCCGATCACGCAAGCCGAGGTTGATCGCGCACGGGTGGCGCTGCTCAACGGTTTTGAGAAGACGCTCAATGATCCGGCGCATTTCGGCGTTGGTTTGTCCGAGGCGATTGCGCTCGGCGATTGGCGCTTGTTCTTCCTCGGCCGTGATCGCATTGAGCAGGCAACGCTGGCAGACGTGCAACGGGTTGCCAACCTGTACTTCAAGGCCTCAAATCGCACCTTTGGCGAGTTCATCCCGACTGACAAGCCCGTGCGCGTCGAAGTGCCGGAAGCGCCTGCATTGCCGGGCGTGCTGGAGGGCTACCAGGGCAAGGCAGCGCAGACCTCTGGCGAGGCGTTTGATCCGTCGCCCGAGAATATCGAAGCCCGCGTACATCGCAGCAGCCTGCCGAATGGCGCGAAGATTGCCCTGTTGCCCAAGCGCACCCGTGGTAACACGGTACATGGGCAGATCGTGCTCCGCATGGGCAACGAAAAGAGCCTGGTCGGGCAGGACACCGTTGCGGGCTTTACCGCGGCGATGTTGACCCGCGGTGCCGGGGGGCAGACGCGTCAGCAGATTGCCGATGCGCTCGATGCAATGAAGGCGCAGCTGTCGATCTCGACGCAGGACGGCAATGCAGTCTTGATCAGTTTCGAGACGCGCCGCGACAAACTCGCCGCGTTCCTCGACCTGCTTGAGCGGGTGTTGCGCAAGCCGGACTTCCCAGCGGCGGAGCTTGAGCAGTTGCGCACCGAGTCGATCGCCGGGTTGGAAAGTGGCCGCAGGGAGCCGCAGTCGGTCGCGATGCGCGCGATCGGCCGTTACGACAACCCTTGGCCGAAGGGTGACGTGCGCTATGTGGGCACGGTGGACGAAGAGATTGCCGACATCAAGGCGGTGACGCCGAAGGCGCTCGCCGCATTTCATCGGCGCTTCTACGGCGCAGGTAACGCGCAGGCAGCGCTGGTTGGTGACTTCGATGAGGCGGCGACCAAGGCCCAGTTGACCCGTTTCTTGGGGGCCTGGAAGTCCAACGAAGCCTACGCGCGAGTGCCGCAGCCGTTCCGCCAGAAGAAGCCGACCGAGATCTCGCTTGAGACGCCGGACAAGGCGAATGCCTTCTTCATCGGCGGTCTGACGATGCCCCTGCGCGATGACTCTGCGGACTATCCGGCCGTGGTGCTGGCGAACCAGATTCTTGGTGGTGGTGCGGGCCTGAAGAGCCGCCTGGCGGATCGCCTGCGTCAGAAGGAGGGCCTCAGTTACGGTGCAGGTTCCGCCTTGCGTGCCAATGCGCGCGAGGAGAATACTGGCCTCGTGCTGTATGCAATCTATGCACCGCAGGGACTGCAACGCCTGCGCAGTGCCTTGGATGAAGAGTTGCAGCGCTTTGTGCGTGACGGCGTTGGCGAGGAAGAGCTGAGTGAGGCAAGGGCAGGGCTGTTGCAGCAGATTTCGCTCGGCCGCACGCAGGATGGTGGCTTGGCCGGTTTGCTTGCAGGCCAGCTCGATCTCGGGCGCACGATGAGTTTTGAGCGCCAACGTGAAGATCGCCTCAACGCGGTGACGCTGGATCAGGTGAACGCGGCGATTCGCAAGTACTTCGACCCGGCGAAGCTGGTGCAGGTGTTTGCGGGCGATTTCAAGGCGGCCGCGAAGTAGTGGTGGCGGGCGCCGCGCCAGAGACCCTGCGCGCGGCGACTATAGTGAAGGCTATGGCTGTTGTTCGTGTAACGACGTGAATGACAAGGAGACCCTGATGCGCATAACCCATGCAAGCGTTTCGACCTTGATAGCGGCTACCGCTGCGGCGTGTTTGATGATGTCCGGCGCTGCGTTGGCAGCGGGCGACAAGGATGAGAAGAAGGCCGACCCGTGCGCCGCCTTGCCGAGCGTCGTAAAGCTGGATGGCGGCAAGCATTCGCTGACGCGTAAGGGCGAACGCTGGACGCTGAAGGCGCCAACGCCCTACGTCGATGAGCTGGTGTACCAGGACGAAGGCCCGGATCGCCGCATCTACCGCTTCAAGCGTTGGACGGGGAACCAGTACTCCTGCTGGGATACCGGGCAGACCGGCAAGTAAAGCGGCTGTTGCGTCGCGCAGCATGTATGGGCGGTGGTCGAAAGATCACCGCCTCTTCGTTTCGCGTCTGCAAAAAAAGAGCGCCGCTGCGTCCCCCCACGCGATGCGGCGCTAGCCCCCGGGTCAGTGACCCGGGAAGTGGCTTCTTGGACCTTCTACACAGTTGGCTTCTGTGACCGGGTGGCTCCCAGGGGTTCAGTGGTCCTTCTTATCAAAGAACTGCTCATCCTCGGTCGAGCCCTTCAGCGCTGCAGTTGAAGCGTCGCGCTCGATCGTGGTGGTCACCGCGTCGAAGTAGCCAGTGCCGACTTCGCGTTGGTGCTTGACCGCGGTGAAGCCGCGCTCGGCAGCGGCGAACTCGTTTTCCTGCAGTTCGACGAAGGCCTTCATCTGCTCGCGGGCATAGCCGTAGGCGAGGTTGAACATCGAGTAGTTCAGGCTGTGGAAGCCAGCCAGCGTGATGAACTGGAACTTGTAGCCCATCGCGCCGAGTTCCTTCTGGAACTTCGCGATCGTGGCGTCGTCGAGGTTCTTCTTCCAGTTGAACGACGGCGAGCAGTTGTAGGCCAGCATCTTGCCCGGGAACTTGGCGTGGATCGCTTCGGCGAAAGCCTTGGCGTAGGCCAGATCCGGCTTGCCGGTTTCGCACCAGATCAGGTCGGCGTACGGTGCGTAAGCCAGGCCACGCGAGATCGCCTGTTCCAGACCCGGCTTGGTACGGTAGAAGCCTTCGATGGTGCGCTCGCCGGTGCAGAAGGGCTTGTCGGTGTCGTCGACATCGCTGGTGATCAGGTCGGCGGCCTCGGCATCGGTACGTGCGACCAAGACGGTCGGCACACCCATCACGTCGGCTGCGAGGCGAGCCGCAACCAGTTTGGCGACGGCTTCGCGCGTCGGCACCAACACCTTGCCACCCATGTGGCCGCACTTCTTCACAGACG
The DNA here is from genome assembly GCA_945957295.1 of uncultured Uliginosibacterium sp. Taxonomy (GTDB): domain Bacteria; phylum Pseudomonadota; class Gammaproteobacteria; order Burkholderiales; family Rhodocyclaceae; genus Niveibacterium. The sequence goes on along the minus strand of CAMFLH010000021.1, from coordinate 11,070 downwards.
CGAGCTGGTCTTCGAAGTGCACACCGGCAGCGCCGGCTTCGATCATCGACTTCATCAGTTCGAAGGCGTTCAACACGCCGCCGAAACCGGCTTCCGCGTCGGCAACGATCGGCGCGAAGAAATCGGTGTAGCCCTCGTCACCAACGTTCTTGCCTTCGGACCACTGGATCTGGTCGGCACGCGTGAAGGTGTTGTTGATGCGCTTGACCACCATCGGCACTGAGTTCGCCGGGTAGAGCGACTGATCGGGATACATCTCGCCAGCGAGGTTTGCGTCGCCCGCGACTTGCCAGCCGGACAGGTAGATCGCCTTCAGGCCAGCCTTGACCTGCTGCATCGCCTGGTTGCCGGTCAGCGCACCCAGCGCATTCACGAAGGGCTCGTTGTTGACCAGGGACCACAGCTTTTCCGCGCCGCGGCGGGCGAGGGTGTGTTCCACCTGAACCGAACCGCGCAGGCGCACGACGTCCTCTGCGGTGTAGCCACGCTTGATGCCCTTCCAGCGCGGATTCTCAGCCCATTCCTTCTTGAGCATCTCAATTTGCATGTCGCGGTTCATGGTGTTCCCCCTACAGAACTTACGTCGTCCAATTTCAGCGCCCGCCTCGAACGAGGGTTTGCTGTTCCCGTTGATGAGCAGTATAGGCAGCTTAATGGTCAGTAGCAATATGTCTTATATAAGATATAAGAAAATATGTTGTTCCGTAAAAACAGAGACTTACGATTTTTGTTGCGCATTGCGGAATCGTTTGGCGCAAAATGAAACGGACGTTTGATTTGTTGGGCGTGCGCGCGCGGGCGCGACACAAAAGAAAAAGGGCGCCGTATGCGCCCTTGCGGATGAAAGCTGGGTAGGTTCAGTCGAGCGCAGATTCGCTGATCAACACCCCGTCTTCATCGGCGTAGATCCATTCGCCAGGAAGAATGCGCACGCCGCCGAAGCTCACCGCGACATCGATCTCGCCCACGTTGCGTTTGACGCTCTTTTGAGGGTGCGTCGCCAGTGCCATCACGCCGAGATCGAGAGCACCGATGGCAACCGAATCGCGGATGCAGCCGTGCACGATCACACCAGCCCAGGTGTTGCGTACCGCCATTTCAGCGAGCTGATCGCCGAGCAGGGCGCAGCGGAGTGAGCCAGCACCTTCAACCACCAGTACGCGGCCGTAACCGGGTTGCTCCAGCATCTTGCGCACGAAGCTGTTGTCCTCGAACAGCTTGAGGGTCGTTGCGGGGCCAGCGAAGCGCTTGCGGCCGCCGTAGTGGCGCAGCATTGGTGACAGCACGCGCAGCCGCCCAGCGCCGATCGCCTCTTCATTTGCGTCGCACAGATCCGTGGTCTGAAAACTCATCTGAACCTCCCCAGCTTGCTCGATGAAATTGCGATCAGCATAACCCCGGGTGTGCCGAAAAGAAAAAGGCCGCCTGCTGGCGGCCTCGAATAGCTCGGTCGTCAGGCGCTACACGTGCGCCGATTCCTTTTCCTCTTCGAATGCAAGGGTGACCTTGCCATCGCTGACGTCGATCGTGACGTGCCCACCGTCGGCCAAACGGCCGAACAGCAACTCGTCGGCCAAGGCTGCGCGGATCGTGTCCTGGATCAGGCGGGACATCGGCCGGGCGCCCATCAAGGGGTCGAAGCCTTTGTTGGCCAGCCACTCGCGCAGTGCGTCGGTGAAGCTCGCTTCGACCTTCTTCTCGGCAAGCTGCCCCTCGAGCTGCATGAGGAACTTGTCGACCACCTGCAGGATGATGTCGCGATCGAGCGGCTTGAAGGAAATGATCGCGTCCAGACGATTGCGGAACTCCGGCGTGAACAGCCGCTTGATCTCGACCATTTCGTCGCCAAGCTCGCGCGTCTGCGTGAAGCCCATCGTGGCCTTCTGGATCGTTTCCTGGCCCGCGTTGGTGGTCATGATGATGATCACGTTGCGGAAATCCGCCTGGCGCCCGTTGTTGTCCGTCAGCGTGCCGTGGTCGAGCACTTGCAGCAGGATGTTGTAGATGTCCGGGTGCGCTTTCTCGATTTCGTCGAGCAGCAGCACGCAATGGGGCTTCTTCGTGATCGCCTCGGTCAGCAGGCCGCCCTGGTCAAAACCGACGTATCCCGGCGGCGCGCCGATCAGGCGGCTGACGGCATGGCGCTCCATGTACTCCGACATGTCGAAGCGAACCAGTTCGATCCCCAGCGTGTAGGCCAACTGGCGCGCGACCTCGGTCTTGCCGACGCCGGTCGGGCCGCTGAACAGGAAACCGCCAATCGGCTTCTGCGGATTGCCCAAGCCTGAGCGCGACATCTTGATCGCCTTGGCGAGCGCGTCGATCGCTGCACTTTGGCCGAAGACCACGTTCTTGAGATCGCGATCCAGGTTGCGCAGCGCGGTCTTGTCGTCCGACGACACGCTGCGCGGCGGGATGCGGGCGATCTTGGCGACGATCTCTTCGATTTCGCCCTTGCCGATGGTCTTCTTCTGGCGCGACTTCGGCAGGATGCGCTGTGCCGCACCGGCCTCATCGATCACGTCGATCGCCTTGTCCGGCAGATGGCGGTCGTTGATGTAGCGCGCCGAAAGCTCGGCCGCGCAAGTGAGTGCCGCATGCGAGTACTTCACGCCATGGTGCTGCTCGAAACGCGACTTGAGGCCCTTGAGGATCTCGATCGTCTCCGGTACCGACGGTTCATGCACATCCACCTTCTGGAAGCGCCGTGAGAGCGCGTGGTCCTTCTCGAAGATCTGGCGGAACTCGTTGTAGGTCGTCGCGCCAATGCACTTGAGCTGGCCGCTCGACAGTGCGGGCTTGAGCAGGTTGGACGCATCCAGCGTGCCGCCCGAGGCCGCGCCCGCGCCGATCAGCGTATGGATCTCGTCAATGAACAGGATCGCGTTGTCGGTTTCGACCAACGCCTTCAGCACCGCTTTCAGCCGTTGTTCGAAGTCGCCGCGGTACTTGGTGCCGGCCAGCAGCGAGCCCATGTCCAGCGCAAAGACCTGCGCGTTCTCCAGAATCTCCGGCACGCGGCCTTCAATGATTCGGCGCGCCAGGCCTTCGGCGATCGCCGTCTTGCCGACGCCCGCTTCGCCAACCAGCAAGGGGTTGTTCTTGCGCCGGCGGCACAGCGTCTGGATCACGCGTTCGATTTCCTTGTCGCGCCCGATCAGTGGGTCGATCTTGCCCACCAACGCCGCCTGATTCAGGTTCTGCGTGAAGTTTTCCAGCGCACCGTTGGTGCTCGCCGTCTCTTGTTCGCCATCCCCTTGCTCGGATTCGGATTTCTCCGACTGCGGCTTCTGCGAGGGTTGCGGCGTCTTGGTAATGCCGTGCGAGATGAAGTTCACGACATCCAGCCGCGTAATGCCTTGGCGGTTGAGGAAGTACACCGCGTGCGATTCCTTCTCGCCGAAGATCGCTACCAGCACGTTGGCGCCGGTCACTTCCTTCTTGCCGGAAGACTGCACATGCAGGATCGCGCGCTGGATCACGCGCTGAAAGCCCAGCGTTGGTTGGGTGTCGATGTCTTCCTCGCCGCCCACGGTCGGCGTGTGTTCGACGATGAACTGCGTCAGTTCGCGCCGCAGCTCGTCGGTGTTGGCCGCGCAAGCGCGCAACACTTCTGCTGCCGACGGGTTGTCCAGCAGCGCCAGCAAGAGATGCTCGACTGTGATGAACTCGTGACGCTTCTGGCGTGCTTCCACAAACGCCATGTGCAGGCTGACTTCTAGTTCCTGGGCGATCATCTCAGTTCTCCTCCATCACGCAGGCCAGCGGATGCTGGTGCTGCCGCGCGAACGCACTCACCTGTTCAACCTTGGTCGCAGCGATGTCCTTGGGAAACACCCCGCACACGCCACGACCCTCCCTGTGCACTTGGAGCATGACTCGTGTTGCTTGTTCGCGATCCAGCGAAAAAAACTTCTGCAGGACAATCACCACGAAATCCATCGGGGTGAAATCATCATTGAGAAGGAGCACCTTGAAGAGCCGGGGAGGCCGGGTTTTCGTGTGCTCAACGTCAAGAACGAATTCGGACTGCTTTTTTGTTGCCATGCGGCTCATTCTAAACACTCCGACTGATACTTCAACAACACGGAATGTCGGGGCTTTCGGCTGTTTTTCCACACTTTCGATGTGGCGCTGGCGAGGCTGCCCATCGCGCGATAAATTAATGATCTGTTACGAGTGAGCACTTGATTTTTCGGGCTAACTATTTGTCATGGTCGCGATTGCATTCACAAAATGCTTGACGGCGACTTCCTTCAAGGCGTAAAAGCCGCGGGAACACGCGCTTTCGAGGCCAAGGCGCGCCGCGAATCCCGGCTGGCAATGGATCGCGGCTGCGACCCGCCGTAGAGCGGCTTCGCATATCGCGTGTCGGACCGCCCGGAAACGGGAGCATCGACAGCAACACACCGAAGGACTAGAGGAAGCAATATGGCAACTGGCACCGTCAAGTGGTTCAATGACGCCAAGGGTTTCGGATTCATCACGCCGGACGACGGCAGCGAAGACCTGTTCGCGCATTTTTCCGCCATCAACATGAACGGCTTCAAGTCGCTCAAGGAAGGCGAGAAAGTTTCGTTTGATTCCGTGCAAGGCCCAAAAGGCAAGCAGGCATCGAACATCCAGCGCGCCTGACCCGCGTCCGCCGCAAGTCGGCGTGACAGCGAAGCCCGCCCGCCCCGGCGGGCTTCGTTCTTTTCGGAACAGTCATGTCCCGCGTCATCCTCCTCAACAAGCCCTTCGGCGTTATGAGCCAGTTCACCAGCGATGCGCAGCAGCGAACGCTGGCCGAATGCGGCCTGCCCGCGGGCGTGTATGCGGCCGGCCGATTGGATGCGGACAGTGAAGGGCTTTTGCTGCTGACTGACGACGGCGTGCTGCAGCATCAACTGGCCGATCCGCGCCACAAGCAGGCGAAGACCTATCTCGTTCAGGTCGAACGCGAGCCAGACGAGGCCGCTCTGGCGGCCTTGCGCGGACGCCTCGATCTGGGGGACTTCGTCACCATGCCATGCGAGGCGCGTCGCATTGAAGCGCCCGATTGGCTGTGGCCCCGCGATCCGCCCGTCCGTTTTCGCAAGTCGGTGCCGACGGCGTGGATTGAAGTGCGTCTGCGCGAAGGCAAGAACCGCCAGGTGCGCCGCATGACGGCCAAGGTTGGCTTTCCGACGCTGCGCCTGATTCGGGTCGCGATCGGGCCATGGCAGCTTGGCACGCTGCAGCCCGGCGAATGGCGGGACGCATCGATGGATGCTGCTGCACCGCTTACTCGCTCGCCCAGGCGGCAACGCTAGGGCGGCGCGCCTGATAACATCGCGCCCGACCGTACCCAGCTCAATCGAATGAAAGGTTTCGTGTGCTGAAGAAGCTACTGATTGCCGCTTGCTATGCGGTGTTGCCGGCCTGCGCGCTGGCCGACGTGCTGCCTCACGCCGAACTCAGCATCGGCATGCACCGCATTGATGCCGAAGTGGCCGCCACCGATGAGTCGCGCATGGTCGGACTGATGCACCGGAAGACGATGCCGGAAGCGCGCGGCATGCTGTTCATCTTCGACGGCGTCGGTAGTCACTGCATGTGGATGAAGGACACTTGGCTGCCCTTGTCTGTTGCCTTCATCGACGAGGGCGGGCGCATCACCAACGTTGAAGACATGGCGCCCGAAACCGAGGACAGCCATTGCGCCGCCAGCCCCGCGCGCTACGCATTGGAGATGAACCGTGGTTGGTTCAAGACGCGCGGCATCAAGCCGGGCTCGCGCATCAGCGGCTTGCCGCGCCCGCGCTGAGCGCGGGCGGTGTCAATTCTGAACGCGGAAGCGGTACTCGCCCGGTGCTGAGCCCGGTTGAACCCAGTTTCCGGCCACCGAGGGCAGCCGTTGCAGGAAGGTGGGGTCGCCGCGTACGGTGCCCTCGAAGTGGCCGTGACCGCCTTCCAGCTGTCCCTGCGCGCTGATCTGGGTTTCGCCACGCAGCGTCAGCCAAGTGAGCGTCAAGCGCTCGTTTTCGCCGCGAAGGTCGATCTGGTAGTCGCCGAGCGGCCGTCCTCGCAGCACGTCCACCGCAGCACCCGACCAACGCAGGCCCGCGCGGCCGTCGCAGCGCTGTTTCCAGCTGCAATGCCACTGTGTGGTTTCGAACTGCAAATCGCCACGCCAGCCGAGGCGCCCAAAGGCGTGCGGGATGCGCTCCATCGCGAAGCGCGCGGGAGCCGCTAGAGAGATCCCGTCAGCACGCCAGCCGCGTACGCCTGCGCCAACTTCGCCAGCCAGTTTGTCATCGGCGGTGAGTTGCCAGGCCGCTTCGCCACGTAACAGCGAGCCGGGTAGCCAGCGCCATTGCAACGTCACCCACGGCTGCGCCCTCAGGCTGACCGGGTCCACCGCGGTCAGCGTTCCGCGGCCGTTCCAGAGCGTGCCCTCGATCAGCGCAAGGCGGATTTCTCCGGTGGTGGCACGGCTCACCGCCTGGTCGATCAGCCAAGCCGGCGCCCGGATCACCAGCGATACCGCAAACAGTACGATGAACAGCGCGATGCGACGGATCACTGGGCGCCCGACGCTTGCAGATCGGCCTCGATGGCAACGCCATTCGGGCCGCGGCTGGTGCTGAGCCGCACCACACCAAGCCCATTGTCCTTCTGGGCGTCGGCGAGCCATTCAACGATCAGATCGAAGCTGCCGCCTCCCTTTGCGTGCAGGCCGTTGCGGTCCACGCGAACATCCATCGTCAGGCCGCGCGCGCGCGCGCTCGCTTGCAGCGGATCGGCGAGGCTTGCAGGCGGCACCGCTGCGCGGGCCGGCGTGCGTTGCAGGGTCTGGACTTCGGCCGCGTCGTCGCGCATCGCGTTGAGGCGCGCCTTGGCTTGCGGCAACGCGCGCGCGAGGCGCTTGCGTTCGTCTTGGGTCCAGTCGGACAGCGACCACAGCGCTGCGACGCCGATGACCGCGGCCATGGCGGCGACCAGTGCCCGCTCGCGTGGTGCCAGCCCTGTCCACCAGGTTTTGGCTTCCTGTAGCTTTGCTTGCACCGCACTCATTGCGAGACCTCCTTGCGGACGGCGAGCTGATTATCGCCTTGCTGTACGACCATCAAGCCGCGTGCGGCGAGTCGCTGCTGGACCATCGCGATATTGCCGCTCAGGCGTGGCGAGAGTGTCAGGTCGAGGCGTCCGTTTTCGTACTTCAGGCCGTCGAGCCCGTCCCGCGCTTGGTCGGCAAGTGCCTCGCCAACCAGGGCCAGCAGCGCGAGTGCATCGTCGTCGCCGAGCTTGCCGTGGGCGCGTTTGAGCTGGTTAAGCTGACTACGCATTTGCGCTGCGGGGTCGACAATCGGCTGGTTTGGAAAGGCCGTCTTGAACACCGTCTGCATGCGTTCGCGCGCGTCTTTCAGCTCGGCGCGTTGCATCAGCACTTGGCCGGTCGACAGCAGCAGTTCCAGCGCGATGGCGGCGCCCGCAGCCCACAGCACGGGCTTGGCGCGACGCAGCCAGGCCGATCGTTCTTTGTCGGGCATGAACTCGCCGTGCAGCAGGTTGGTGCCGTGTGTGAGCGAGGACCATTGGTACGCCGGACCTTCCTCCACCGGGATACCCAGCGCGCTTTGCCAGGCGGCGCAGTCCACAGCGGAGGCGTCCGGCGAGCGGAGCAGCAGGCAGCGGCTCGGCAGGCGATTGGTTTCGCGGGCTTGGGCAGCTGCGGCGACCAACAGGCTGGGTGGCGCCGATCCATCCAGATCCAGCGCGAAGGGGGCAGGGCCGATCCCGCTCGCAACGGCTTGAGATACGCCGCAATGCAGCACCCATTCGCCCTCGGCTGTGGGACCAACCGCCTGAATCTCCGCGAGCGCCCGGCTCGGCGCGCGGCCGAGGGCATCGAGCTGGGCGACGATCTGCCTCAGGCGCTCACGCGCGCACACCAGCACGCGAGCGAGGTCGCCATCGCGATCGGTAATCGTGTAGTGCTGGCTGTCGGGCTCTTGCACCAGCTGGTCTTCGAGCGCAAAGCGCACCAGCTTGTCCTGCTCGCGCTTGGGTGCGCGCGGAAGGCGTGCGGACAGCCAAACTGCCTGGGTGCCCGCCAGCACGAATTCGGTTCGCTCGGCGGCGGGCCAATGTCGCGGTTCAGAGCGCCCGGCGGCGCTGGTTTGGCCGTCCGGGCCGATGAGTTCCCAGTCGCAGATCGGGTCCTGCGGCCAGGTTTCGGTGATGTAGAGGCGAAGCTGCGTCATAGGATCTTCTGCCAGATGATTTCAGGCCAGTTCCTCCGCACCGAATTGGCGACGACGCCACGGGCCAGAAGAACCTGCATGCGGGTGGTGGCGGTGCCGAAATGGGCGCGGCCAGATGCGAGAAAGTAGAAGCTCTTGAGGCTCAAGCGGGATTCGTCCATCGTCAGCCCGCTGCGTTGTTCGAAGTCGCCCTTGTCTTTGAACCACGCGGTGTTGCGGCTGCTGACGAGGTTGCGCGCGCGATCCAGCGTGTAGTTCTCGAGCGTCGCGGCCAGCACTTCTGCCGACGCGGTGTTCACATTGACGAGGCTGCGCGCAGGGCTTGCCGGCAGGGCGGTCACAAAGGGGCGCAGGCGCTCGATCGTAGCGGCGTCGAAGCCCGGGACGTTGCTCAGTTCGTCTGCGCTGACGAAAGGCGCATTGAGCGGTTTAACGGTCGTGCTGCTGTCACTTGCCTGCGGGTAGAAACTCGGGTCTTCCTGTGCGGCGTCGATCCAGCCGCCGAGAATGATCGCCATGCTCGTTGCCTGCGCCGAGCCCACGCCGACCACCTCAAGCAGGCGGGCGAATTGCTTCACGGCATCCTTGTCGACGACGCCGTTCGGGGCCAGGTTGTTGAGGTTGAAGCGACCCGACAGGTCTTCGATTTCGCCGCTGACTTCACCTTCATCGACCGGCGTGGGCGGAACCTTCACAGCCCACGTCTCGCCCAGATGATCGACGTCTTTACCCCGGCGCGAGTCGTCGGCCAGCACATTGCGCGCCCAATCGATTGCGCCGCGCGCGAGCCACCGCGCCTGCGCAAGGTCGTGGCGGCCTGAAAGGCTCTCCACCGCGAAGCCAAAGGCGGCAACGACCGAGGCGGCGAGTGCGGCGACCAGCGCCACCGTCAGCATCGCCATGATCACCGCAACGCCGCGCTGGCGCTCAGTGGACGGCGAAGAGTCGCGTGACCTTGCCGACATCGTCGAGCTCCAGTTCCATTCGAATTGCGGCCGGTAGCAGGCCGTTCAGGTTTGCGCCCGGCGGCCAGGTGTCGCTCTCCTTGCCGTCTGACGTGACGAAACGCCAGTTCAGGGATTTCACCCGGTCCAGCATCGCATCGTTGCGCGCGTTCGAGGTGTCAGCGCTGGCGCTGGTCGCGCCGGCATCGGTGTTCTTGTCCTTGTTCTGTGTGGTGGTCGCTTCGCGCTGGCGGGTCAGAAACAGGGTGCCGTCTTCCACGCGCCAGGTACGGGTCTCGACGCCGCCATTGCTGCCGTCGTGCCGTACCAGCATCAACTGCGTCTGCGTGCCGCCACGCATCAGCGTCAGGGCGTCCTGAACCTGAACCGTGCCGCCCGTCGGGCGGGGGGCGAGTTGAGTCAGATCGTTGTCGATCAACTGCATCACGCGAGCGATCTGGCGCCAGCGGGCGTACTCGGCTTCCATGCGATCACGCGTCGCGATCATGCTGCTGACCGCGCGATATGAGAGTACCCCGAGCACCGCGAAGATCGCGATCGCGACCATCACTTCGATCAGTGTGAGCCCGCGTGCGGTGCGGCGCAGCGGTTTCATTCGAGCGGCTTGACCATGAAGCCGGCGAGGCGCGAGAGCGCGTGATCGCCTTCACCGGCGAGCGTCACGCGCACATCGACGCGGCGGAACAGCGCGTTGGGCGTGGCCGAGACTTCCTCGTACCAGCGGTATTCGCGCCCGGCCTGCGTGACGCTGCCCTCGTAGCGGCCTACTTCGAGAAAGTGGCCCAGCGCGCGGTGTTCGGCGAGTCGGTCCTGGGCGATCCAGTCTGCAATCAGGCGTTCGCGCAGTTCGCCCGCGCTGCCGGTGGCGAGACTCACGGCGCGAAAACCGGCCGCGAGCATGACGGCCAGGATCGCGAGCGCGACCAGCACTTCGAGCAGCGTGAATCCGCGTGTGTGCTTCATTGGCCTACCTCGGTCGCTGCAATGCGTTCAAGCACCACTTCACCGCCGGGGCGCGAGCGATAGAGGCGCTCACCTTCCGGGGTGCGCAGGCGGACCTCGAAATCCGGCATTTCGGCGCCAAATACCAGCGGCGGCTCAACATTCGTCGGCCGGCCGCGCAGCTTTACGCCCTGCCAAATGAAGCCTTCAGGCAGTGGGCGCTCGGCGAGCGAATCGCCTTCCGCGATCGGACGCCAATGGCCTTCTGTGTCCAGCGTGCTGAAGCGATAACGGCCGGGGAGGAACTCGGCGGCGATCGGCGTGCCGTGCACCGCGGCACGTTCGCCCGCAGCCTCCAGCACCAAGCGCAGCCGGTCGACCTCGCGATCGTCGTCGCGCCGCGACATGCCTTCCAGGCTGAAGGTCACCGCGGAGGCGGTGATCGCGAGCACGACGAGCACCACCATCACCTCAATCAGGGTGAAGCCGTGCGCAGCGGATCGTGGTGCGCGTTGCGCCATTGCGCGTTCAGAGTGCCCAGTTGCCGATGTCAGCGTCGTTGCCTTCGCCGCCGGCCTGGCCGTCAGCGCCGAAGCTGAAGACGTCGAATTCACCGTGTACGCCCGGCGACAGGTACTGGTACGGGCTGTTCCACGGGTCCTTCGGCAGCTTGTCGAGGTAGCCGCCGGCCTTCCAGTTGTCGGGCACCGGGGACACGGTGGGCTTTTGCACCAGAGCCTGCAGCCCCTGCTCGGTGGTGGGGTACTTGCGGTTGTCGAGCTTGTAGAGTTTCAGCGCCTGACTGATCGCGGCGATATCCTGGCGTGCAGCCACCGCACGCGCTTCGTCAGGGCGGCCCATGACCTTCGGTACGATCAGCGCGGCGAGCACGCCGAGGATGACGATCACGACCATCACTTCGATCAGCGTAAAGC
>CAMFLH010000020.1 GCA_945957295.1 uncultured Uliginosibacterium sp. | reverse complement strand
GATCAGGTCCATGCCTTCCTGCAGCGTTTTGACGCGGACCACCGACAGTACGGGGCCGAAGATCTCGTCACGATAGATCTTCATCTGCGGGGTGACATGGTCGAACAGGCAGCCGCCGAGGAAGTAGCCGGATTCATGCCCCGGCACCTTGATGCCGCGCCCGTCGACAACCAGCGTCGCACCTTCCTGAACGCCGAGATCGACGTAGCCCTTCACCTTGTTGAAGTGTTCGCGCGTAACGAGGGGCCCCATGTCGTTGGCGTTGTCGGTGCCGGGGCCAACCTTCATCTTGGCCAGCTCGGCAGACAGTCGCGCCACCACTTCGTCCGCAACGGCATCGCCCACGGCGACGACGACCGGGATCGCCATGCAGCGTTCGCCGCACGAGCCATATGCTGCGCCCATCAACGCGTTGACTGCGTTGTCCAGATCAGCGTCCGGCATCACGATCGCGTGGTTCTTTGCGCCGCCCAGCGCCTGAACCCGCTTGCCGTTCGCGCAGCCGGTGGCGTAGATGTACTCGGCAATCGGCGTTGAGCCAACGAAGCTCACCGCCTGCACGCGTGGATCGGCCAGCAGGGTATCGACTGCCAGCTTGTCACCATTGACGACATTCAGTACGCCCGGCGGCAGGCCGGCTTCGAGCGCTAGTTGAGCGATGAAAAGGGTCGAGGAGGGATCGCGTTCGGAAGGCTTCAGCACGAATGTGTTGCCGCACACCACCGCCATCGGCCACATCCACAGCGGCACCATGCACGGGAAGTTGAATGGCGTGATGCCGGCCGCCACACCCAGCGGCTGGAACTCGCTCCAGGAATCGATCGCGGGGCCGACGTTCTTGCTGTGCTCCCCCTTCAGCAACTCGGGCGCGCAGCAGGCGTACTCCACGTTCTCGATGCCACGCTGGAGTTCGCCCATCGCGTCGTTGAGTACCTTGCCGTGTTCGTCGGTGATGAGCGCGCAGATCTTGTCGGCATGCTCTTCAAGCAATTGCTTGAAGCGGAACATGATGCGGGCACGCTTGATCGGCGGCGTGTCGCGCCAGGCCGGGAAGGCCGCTTGCGCGGCGGCAATGGCCGCCTGGACGGTTTCTACCGACGCAAGGGCGACCTGCCGGGTCGCTTCGCCGGTCGCAGGGTTGTAGACGTTCTGCACACGGGCGGTGTCGGCCACAGCCAAGCCATTGATGAGGTGACCTACGGTATTCATGGGGCGATCCTGCACGTTCGATTCGGGTTACATCAGGCAAGCGAGTGGATGACGTCGCCAAGCGCGTTCACAAGGCGATCGATCTCATCTTTCTCCACGATAAAAGGCGGTGCGAGCTGGATCGTGTCGCCGCCGTAGCGCACGTAGAAACCTTTCTCCCAGCACTTCATCGCAATCTCGTAGGGGCGCCGCGCCGGTTCGCCGGGTATCGCCTCGATGGTGAGCCCTGCGGCGAGCCCGTAGTTGCGGATGTCAGTGATGTACTTGAGACCTTTCAAACCATGCACCGCGTTTTCGAAGTAGGGCGCCAATTCGGCCACGCGGGCGACGAGGTTTTCCTTCTCCAGCACATCCAGAGCCGCCATCGCGGCTGCGCAGGCCAGCGGATGGGCGGAGTAGGTGTAGCCGTGCGGAAATTCGAGCATGTACTCCGGCCCACCGGTTTCGATGAAGGTGCGGTAGATATCTTCCTTCACGATCACAGCGCCCATCGGTACGGCGCCGTTGGTGATCTGCTTTGCGACGTTAAGGATGTCCGGCACCACATCAAAAGCCGTTGCACCGAACAGTGAACCGGCGCGCCCGAAACCCGTGATGACCTCGTCGAAGATCAGCAGGATGTCGTGTTGCGTGCAGATCTCGCGCAAGCGCTTGAGGTAACCCTGCGGCGGAATCACCACCCCGGACGAACCGGAGAAGGGTTCGACGATGACCGCAGCGATGTTCGACGCATCGTGGAGCGTGATCAGGTTGAGCAGATCATCGGCGAGATGCGCGCCATATTCGGGCGAACCACGCGAGAACGCGTTTTGCTTGAGTTGGGTGTGCGGCAGGTGGTCGGCCTCGACTCCTTGGCCGAACAGCTTGCGATTGCCGCCGATGCCGCCGACGCTGATGCCGCCAAAGTTCACGCCGTGATAGCCCTTCTCGCGGCCGATCAGGCGCGTCTTGCTCGCTTTACCTTTCTGACGCCAGTAGGCGCGTGCCATCTTCAGCGCGGTATCAGCGGACTCCGAACCGGAGCCGGTGAAGAATACGTAGTCCAGACCGGCTGGCGTCATCTCCTTGATGCGGTGTGCCAGCTCGAATGAGGTGGGATGGCCGAACTGGAAGGCTGGCGAATAATCGAGTGTCGCTGCCTGGCGACGGATTGCCTCGGTGATCTCGGGACGGCAATGGCCCAATCCAGAACACCAGAGGCCGGAAAGCCCGTCGAACACCTGTCGTCCATTGGCGTCATACAGGTAGGCGCCTTCTGCGCGTGTGATCAGGCGCGGATTCTTCTTGAAGTCCCGGTTGCCGGTAAACGGCATCCAATGCGCTTCCAGTTGCTCGGCGCTCAGGCCGCAGTTGAGGCTTTCCATCTTCATGCGAGCTCCGGTAAGGGCGAGTTGGCGTGCAGAGGCTATATTCTCTCAGTCGCTTGCTTGCGTTAAATTGCAATATATCCACATTCACTTGCATCTATATGCAAACAAGTTCCCATGACGCGAAAGAGCAGTCTCGGACAAGTCAGCGATCTCGATATCCGTTTGCTGCGGGTGTTTCGCACTGTTGCCGAATGTGGTGGCCTTGCGGCGGCCGAGCTTGAACTCAACATAGGCGTCTCGACTGTCAGCCGCCACATCAAGGATCTAGAAGAACGGCTTGGCCTGGTGCTATGCAGGCGAGGGCGGGGTGGTTTCGCACTGACGGCCGAGGGCCAGCGCGTCTACGACGACGCGCTGCGTCTGCTTGCGGCCATCGACGGCTTCCGCGCCGGCGTGGAGGAAATCCACCAACGAATGACCGGGTCGATCTCGATTGCGCTGTTCGACAAGATCGTGTCGAACCCGGCTGCCCGAGTGAGTGAAGCGATTGGCAAGTTCGTCGAACGCGCGCCCGATGTTGCGATCGAACTCCACGTCGCGCCATTGAACGCGATCGAACGCGGCGTCATGGACGGGCAATATCAGATCGGCATAGCGCCCATGCATCGCTGTTCGGCGAGCCTTGACTACCACGCGCTGTTCGCGGAGCGGATGTATCTCTACTGCGGAAAGGCCCACCGCCTGTTCCGCACCGACGATGAAGCGCTAAGCTGGGACGATATCCGCGCAGAAAGCTATGCCGGCCTCGGCTATCACTCGCCAAACATGGAATTGAGCCACGAGGTACAGCTTCGGCGGAGCGCTTCCGCCTACGACCAGGAGGCCGTGGCGATGCTCGTGCAGTCCGGGTGTTTCGTCGGCTTCCTTCCCGACCACTACGCCCGAACCTTCGAGGCCGATGGCGCGATGCGGCGGCTGCGCCCGGCACTCTTCAACTATGACGTACGGTTTGCCGCGCTGGTTCGTCACGCACCGAAGCCTTCACGCGTCGCGCAAACCTTCATCGACTGCCTGCTTGCAACCCACCCGCCACTGTCCGAGCGCTGAATACCGCCCCCCAAAAGACAACGGGCACCGAGATCGCAACCATCGGTGCCCGCAAAACTTGCCGCGTGATGTAACTCAGAATGCCGTGTCGTCCTTGACCACCAGCAGTGCGGTTTTGAAGATGATCCAGAGGTCCAGCCCCGGCGACCACTTGCGCAGGTACTCCAGATCGAACTCGATCCGCTTCTGCATCTTGTCGATCGTCTCGGTTTCACCGCGATAGCCGTTCACCTGAGCCCAGCCGGTGATGCCTGGCTTCACCTTGTGGCGAACCATGTAACCCTTGATCAGCTTGCGGTACTGCTCATTGTGCGCAATCGCATGCGGCCGCGGGCCGACAATGCTCATACGACCTTGCAGCACGTTGATGAACTGCGGCAACTCATCGAGCGACGTCTTGCGGATGAACGCGCCGAACGGCGTGATCCGCTGATCGTTGCGCGTCGCTTGCTTCACGACGGCACCATCGTCGCAAACGGTCATCGAACGGAACTTGTAGACCGTGATCTCCTTGCCGTCGAGGCCGTAGCGGCGTTGCTTGAACACAATTGGTCCCGGCGAACTGCGCCAGACACCGATCGCTACCCCAATCAATACCGGCGAGATCAGGATCAGGATCAGGATCGACAGCACGATATCTTCGAACCGTTTGACCACACCGTTGAAGCCCGAGAACGGTGTGTCGCAAACAGCCACCACCGGCATTCCCGCCACCGATTCCGTGCGCCCTTGAATCAGATCGGTGACAAAGATGTCCGGTACGAAGTAGATGGAAGCCGTCGTGTCCTTCAGGTCATCCAGCAGAGCAAGGATTCGCGGCTGCGTCGCCATCGGCAAGGCAAGGTAGATGCGATCGATGTGATGGTGCTTCACATAGGTCGCAACTTCGGAGAGCGAGCCGAGCAGTTGCACATCGTCCTGAGCGCCGAGGCGTGCGCGGCTGCGGTCATCAAAGAACCCCATCAGCTTCACGCCGAGGAATCGATTGGAAAGGAAGTGCGAGGAAAGCTGGGCGCCGATGTCGTTGAAACCACACACGACGGCAGTCACTTCCGCCTCGGATAGCGTCAGCACCCGCGGGATTGCATAACGTGCCGCAGCGTGGGTACCGAAAAGCACCACTGGCAGCGAGGCAAACCAGGCAAACAGTACCTCCGCCGGGAAGTAGCTCGAGTACCCCGTCGCGTAACCGAGCAGCAGCAGAATTCCGGCGAGGATCATGGCGTTCAGGAACGCATCCTTGGCCACGCGGCGAAGCGGGTCGCTCAGCAACGTATTGCCCGGGAAGCTGAGCGAGAACGCGATCAGCGACAGGATCACGTAGTCCGCATCCACCGCCTCACCAAAGATCAGGGCAGACACAAACAAGGTCAGAATCACCATCACCGGGTCGAGAAAGGTCTCCACCACGCCGGAGAGGGTGACGTTGTTTCGCAGGGGGGTACGCTGAGCTTCAAGTCGGGCAAGCATCGTTTAAGCGAGAATCCGTTGGCACAGAATTTGAAAGCTGGGCGTCATACTATCGACACCAGTGTTGCGAACATTCGATCGTGTCGCATGTTCAACACGAACCACTCAAATTACGAATCAGATGAACCTATCAAGCAAGAAATTCGCCCGCTACGGCCTCGCCAGTTTCCTGAGCGCAATGCCGCTCGTCTTGACCTTGACTGCGCAGGCGGAAGATCCGACACCGCTTCGTTACGGTGCGGGCATGACCTTTCAAAGGGATTCGAATCTATTCCGACTCGATTCCGAAACGCCGGGTGGTGTCCAGTCGGACAACATCGCAAACGGCTACGCCTACCTCGGCTTCGACACAACCCTCAGCCGGCAAAGGCTCTACGGAAACTTCAATTTCGGGAAAACGCAGTTTAGCCGATTTTCGCAACTCGATTATGACAAACAGGATATCAAGGCGGGTTGGGATGGCGATTTTCCAGGCCAGATCCGGACTGGCTTGACCTGGACGCGTACCGCCCAACTTGCAAACTTTGCTGACTTGACGGTTCCGCGCCGCAACCTGATCACCCGCGATGCAGTGAGACTTGACCTTGATGTGCCTGTCATCGCGAACTGGCACATTGTCGCAGCAGGTGCCGCTAACCAGGCAAGGAACAGCAACACGCTTGACCGCGGAAGTGACCTTGATGGGCGAACCGTTGAGGGCGGCATCAGGTACGTTACCCCCTATGGCAATCGGCTTGATGTTGTGGGTCAGCAAACGAACGTTGACTACATCGAGCGCACCGCAACGCCGTTCTCCGACTCCGCTTACCGAGAGCGCTCAGCATCGCTCCGCGCCATGTGGGCCGTCAGTGGCGCAAGTCGACTTGAGGGTAACGTCGGCTATCTGGAACGTAGAAACGAGAACTTCGCAAACCGCGACTTTTCCGGGCCGAACTTTCGCGTCGCATGGACATGGGAACCGGCAGGCTCGACTGTTGTTGCCGTCACTGCGTACCGCACGATGGGTTCCGCAGGCGACAACGAGTTCGACGCGGCGGTTACAAAGGCCCTGCGCATTGCGCCGACATGGGATGTGACAGGCAAGCTTTCACTGAACGCGCAAGTGGAAGCAGGGCAGCGGCGATACATCGGCAGCATTTTCGAGGGTTTGCCGATTGAAATCGAGACGCCTGGCAGGGAAGACGACTTCCAATCGTGGGGCTTGGGCCTGCGTTATGCAGCGCTGCGTTGGCTGTTGATCGACATCGGCTATCGCGGTGAACGTCGTGACTCCAATCGCTATCTGCGCGACTACGACGACCACACCGGCACCGTCACGGTGCAGATCGGTTTTTGATGGTGCAGCGCACAACCTAAACGTGCGAGAAGAGCCAGTCGCGCGGTGTGTCGGCAAGCTGCCTTCGGCCTCGCCATTAACTGCAAAAATGAGTGCATAAACGCGCTGAATCGGTGTAGCGGTAATAAGTCGCGTGCAATACCTTTGTCATGTTGCGACGCAATGCTTCACTCGCTAGACTCCGCGCTCCAAAGCGGTTCAGGCAGCGGAGTTCGCTGTTCGATGATGTCCCGTGGTGCTCAATCGTCCTTATTTTTCGAGGCGGGTGGATACCGACGATACATGGCACGTCGATTGCATAAGCGAAGTTGCCCGACCAACACAACAGAGGTCATTTCATGAGTTCTACTGCTATCAAGATCATCGCCGCCGCAGTCGCGGTGATTGGTTCTGCCGCGGCTTCCGCAGCGGTCACCACGCTCGACGGCAAGGGTTTCGACGTCAGCTTCAACGGCAGCACCTTTGGCGCTGGTGCGATCAGCCTGTCCGCCGATGGCAAGTCGGTGCTGTTCGACACCGATGCGCTCTCGGCGATTGCCGTCAAGGGTGACAACGACATCGCGTTCGATGCGCTGAATTTCTCCATCACGCTGGATTCCGGCTACACGTTCAAGTCGCTCGAGATGTCGCAGTCCGGCGACTACCAGCTCCTGAAGAAGAACAGCGAAGTGTTCGCGTCGCTGTCCAGCGCTGTGTCAATCGCTGGTGTTGCGAAGAGCGCCGCATACAAAACTGCGGTGTTCGACCTGGACGGTGTCAAGAGCGGCGCTAACAGCTGGTCGCTGTCTTCGACCTACAACCTCGCAGGCACGCCTTACGCCACCGCGTCGAAGCTGAACGTTTGGGCGCTCAGCCTCCTGTCGGCGGATGCCGCCAAGAGTGGTTTTGCCTCGATCGCTGCACACGACTACTCCCTGCAGGTCATGACCGCGGCCGTTCCCGAACCCGAACAGTGGGCGCTGATGCTTGCTGGTATCGGCATGGTGGGCGCGATCGCACGTCGCCGTTCCGCTCGCGCGTAAGCGCAACTACCTGCAGCGCCCCGGGGCACACGTCACGCTCCGAGCGCTGCAGGCGCCCGCCTCAATTTGCCAGCGTTGATATTTCTGGCAAATTGGCGGGTTCTAGCCCGACTTCCCGGGCGTCACCATCCAGAGGTCCAGATGTTCGCTGTTTCCGTTCGCCATGTCGCGTTGGCTGTGCTTGCTGCTGCGGTTGTTGCCGGCTGCGGCTCCAAATCCAAGGAGCCGGGCGCGTCCCAAGTCGCCGCAAAGGTCAATGACGAAGAGGTCACTGTTCATCAACTGAACGGCCTCCTGGGCAAGGCGAATATTCCGCCGGGAACGGACGTCAACGCGGCACGCAAGCAAGCACTCGATCGCCTGGTCGAAGAGTCGCTGCTGGTTCAAGCCGCAAAAGAGAAGAAGCTCGACCGCGATCCGCGCGTGGTGCAGGCGATCGAAGCTGCACGCCGCGAAGTCATCGCGCGCGCTTACCTTGAGCAGGTCGCAAGCGCCCAGGCGAAGCCCACCGAGCAAGCGGTGTCCGCCTATTACACGGAACATCCCGAACTGTTCGCCGAACGTCGTATCTACAACTTCCGCGAACTCGCAGTAGCCGACGGCAGCAAGCAAGAGATGATCAAGAGCCATTTCGATGCAGGTAAGTCGATGGATGATCTGATCAACGTGTTGCGCGCCCAGAACATCCGCTTTGCTGCGAATGCTTTCGTGAAACCGGCCGAACAGCTCCCGCTGGATGCCGCACGTCGCCTGCACGGTCTAAAGGATGGTGAGGTTTCGATCATTCCGCGCGGTCAGGGTCTCATCGTTTTGCAGATCGCCGCATCGCGCACCGAACCCGTCGAGCAGGCCAAGGCAAAGCAGGCGATCGAACAGTTCCTTTCGAACAAAGCCAAGTCCGAAGCGGTAGGCGCCGAGGTCAAGCGTTTGCGCGATTCGGGAAAGGTCAGTTATGTCGGCGAGTTCGCCAAGGATGCGCCCGCAGCACCAATCGCCGAAGCCGACGCTCCGAAGGCCGATCAATCGGCTGGGGTGGATGGGCTCGAACAGGGCATCAAGGGTCTGAAGTAAGCACCGCGACTCACAGCAACAGAAGAAAGCTGCAAACGCATGTACTCAGTCAAAGCAATCGTTCCGAATATCCTGCGCCTCTGCCGCCTTGTGGCACTTGGGGTGGCGGGTGTCGTTGTGGCATCGGGTGGCGCATGGGCCGCTACCGAGCAACCGGCGGTAGACCGGAGCGCTGAATACCTGCTTGGCCCGGGCGATGTCATCCGCATCAGCGTATTCCAGAGCCCGGATCTGTTGCTGGAAACTCGCGTATCCGAAAACGGCAGCATCACGTATCCGCTGATCGGTAACGTCAAGATCGGCGGCTTAGCACTGTCGGTTGCCGAGGCCAAGATCGCCAAACTGCTAAAGGATGGTGGCTTCGTCGTGCAGCCGCAGGTTTCGATTCTGCTGCTCCAGATTCGCGGTAATCAGGTCGCCGTGCTCGGTCAGGTCAATCGCCCCGGCCGCTACCCGCTTGAAACCGCCAACACCCGCCTGTCGGACATGCTCTCCCAGGCAGGCGGTATCGCAGCCAGCGGATCGGATGTCGTTATCTTCTCCGGCGTTCGAGATGGCAAGCAGATCCGCCGCGAGATCGATATCGCATCGATGTTCCTGCGTGGTGATGCGCAAGACGATCTATCCCTCAAGGGCGGTGACATCCTGTACGTGCATCGTGCCCCCGTGTTCTACATCTACGGCGAGGTCCAGCGCCCCGGCGTGTTTCGGGTTGAACGCGACATGACCGTGATGCAGGCACTGGCCTCGGGCGGCGGCCTGACCCAAAAGGGTACCCAGCGTGGTCTGCGCATCCACCGCCGCGGCCCGGACGGCAAGGCTCAAATCATCGAACCGGCGCTCGATGAGCTCGTTCAACCGAATGACGTTGTGTACGTCAAAGAAAGCATTTTCTGAGAGACGCACTGACATGACATTTCAACAGTTCGTCCTGATTCTAAAAGCGCGCTGGAAAGTCATCCTGACAATTTTCTCAGTAGTTGTCAGTCTGGCGTTGATTCTTAGTCTGGTGCTACCACGGCAATACACAGCGGCGGCTTCGGTTCTCGTAGACGTGAAGTCAACGGATCCGATCTATGGGGCAATGATGCAGGCGCAATTGTTGCCCGGCTACATGGCAACCCAAGTCGATATCATCACGAGCGATCGCGTTGCGCAGCGAGTGGTACGAATGCTTGGCTTCGATAAGAGTCCAGACGCCATCGCACAGTGGAAGGACGAGGGCGAGGGAAAAGGAAGCGTTGTGAGCTTCTTCGCCGATTTGCTGCAAAAGAATCTGGACGTTAAGCCCTCGCGCGAGTCAAGCGTAATCACGATTGGATTTAAGGGGGTCGATCCAAAATTCTCTGCCGCCGTCGCAAATGCATTTGCTCGGGCGTACATCGATACGAACCTTGAACTAAAGGTCGAACCCGCTAAGGAATTCGCGAACTGGTTCGGCGATCGCGCCAAGCAACTGCGCGACAATCTCGAAGCGGCCCAATCGCGACTTTCCGCTTACCAAAGAGAAAAGGGCATCGTTGCCACCGATGACAGGCTTGACGTCGAGAACGCTCGGTACGCGGAACTCTCGTCTCAACTAACCGCGATTCAGGCGCAACGTGCTGATTCTTCATCGCGCCAGCGTCAGGCTACTGGCCGTATGGATACGTCACCAGATGTGCTGAACAGTCCGATCATCCAGTCGCTTCGCGCTGACGTCGCACGCCAAGAGGCAAAGCTGAAAGAGATGGCGGGGCAGCTTGGTCAGAACCATCCGCAGTATCAACGTACCCAAGCCGAACTGGACGCGCTCAAGTCCAAGCTTGATGCTGAGATGCGCCAAGTGGCGTCGTCTGTCGGGACATCAAACGTCGTCAATTTGCAACGTGAGATCGACCTGAGGGCAGCCCTTGAAGCGCAAAAGAAAAAGGTATTGGAGTTGCGTGCGCAACGGGATGAGGCCTCCGTTCTGGTGAAAGACGTAGAAACTGCACAGCGCGCCTATGACCTAGTCGGCCAGCGATTGTCGCAAACGAGTCTTGAAAGCCAGACGCAGCAAACGAACATTGTGGTGCTGACGCCTGCAGAACCCCCGATAAAGCACTCCAGCCCGAAGTTGCTTTTGAATGTGGTCGTCGCAGTATTCCTGGGCATGCTGCTTGGCATCGGCGTGGCACTTCTTCAAGAGATGAGGAACCCGAGGATACGCTCGGGCGAAGGTCTTGCGGAAACCTTGGGTATGCCGGTGTTGGCCGTACTTGAATCGGCTGCGCTGCCGCGTACCAAACGTCACGTCGGTTTTCGAACGACAGCAAGTGCATAGTTGGCGCTCTCGCTTTCCGAGCATTCAGGGCAATGAAGGAAATGCGTGGGTTGCGGGCAACCGTAACATCGTCGGACCGAGCATCGTCGCCCGAGAATTGGTAGATAAGAAAGAGCAGGATCATGGATATGAATCAGCCTAACGTCACCGAAGCGTCTGCGGCCGCGCGGATGACGGGCGCTTTGGGACGAGACCGATCTATAGGCGCCATTCTGATTGATGCCGGGCGCCTCGATGTCGAAGGTGCAGAACGGATTATCCGGGAGCAGAAATCTAAAGGACTGCGATTCGGTGACGCCGCGATTAGCCTTGGCCTGCTAAAACAAAGCGACATCGACTTCGCCCTCGCACGGCAATTTGACTACCCGTACCTCAACACCTCGGACGAAACGCTCAGCCGTCGACTTGTCGCAGCGTTCAATCCCTTCAGCCCTGCAGTCGAGCAGTTGCGCGCTCTGCGCGGTCAGCTAATGGTTCGCTGGTTCTCAGAAGACGCAGGGCAGAAGGCGTTGACGATTGTCAGTCCGGATCGTGGTGACGGTCGCAGCTATATTGCTGCGAATCTGGCGATTGTATTTTCGCAGCTTGGTGAACGCACGTTGCTAATCGACGCAGACCTGAGAAACCCGAGCCAAGACAGGCTATTCAAGCTTGATCCACGGGCGCCAGGTCTATCGGCAGTGCTCTCCGGCAGAGCCAACGGTGAAGCGGTGGTGCGTATTCCTTCACTGGTTGGGCTTTCGGTTTTGCCCGCCGGGGCTGTACCGCCCAATCCTCAAGAGCTGCTTTCGCGGCCACAGTTTTCACGATTGATCGACCAGGCAAGCAAGTCTTTTGACGTCATCATTATCGACACTGCATCGGCCAGTACCGGCGCTGACGCACAAGTCGCTACCGCACGCGCGGGAGCTTCTCTTCTGGTCGCACGGCGCGACCACACAGCAACAGAACAATTGCACGCACTGATTGCATCGCTTCGAGGCTCAAGTACTCAGTTGCTCGGTTCGGTGTTGAACGCTTACTGAAATCTGATGAGAAGGCGGCCGCTTGCCGCGCCCATGCCGCGGTAAGCGAACGCTCTCAGCATGCATATGGCGCGGTGGGCTCTTGCCGGAAGATGCTGTTTCTGTGTCGCGATCGCCGCAAGAATCCTGCGAAGAAAAGCGTTAGCGCGGCGCTCGCGCCGCATTTGAAGCATAACTCAGCTAATAAACGCAATGCCTGCACTGACGACCACAGCCTCGCATTCGACCCCGCCCCCCCTTGTTGCAATCGTGGGTCCGTGGGTGGCCGTCCTGCTCGGCCTCGGCGTACTTTACGCGCCGACGTTCACCGATCTTGTCCATGGCTTATGGAGCACTGACCAGAACGCCCATGGCCCGATCGTTCTGGGCGTCTCAATGTGGTTTCTGTGGTTCAGATCTCGGCAAGTTGCAGACGATCCGACTATCAAACCCGCGCCATCGCTGCTTGCAGGTGGCCTGACGATATTGTTTGCCCTCACGCTATACGTGCTGGGCCGATCGCAAGCGGTATATCTGTTCGAAGTTGGATCGCTGATTCCTTTACTTGCGGGCGGCGTCATGCTTTTTTTTGGCGTAGCGGTATTGCGAAAGCTATGGTTTGCTTTCTTCTTTATGTTCTTCATGATCCCATTGCCGGGATCCGTCACTGACACCCTTACGCAGCCAATGAAAATTGCCGTCTCATGGGGGGCTGAGCACGTTCTCTATTGGCTGGAATATCCCATTGCACGCAATGGCGTTGTGCTAAGCATCGGGCCTTATCAGCTTCTGGTCGCCGATGCCTGCGCGGGTCTTAATTCGCTATTTACGCTCGAGGCGCTGGGTCTGCTTTATCTCAACGTCACCCGGCATGAAACGGCCTTCCGCAACGTTCTGCTCGCAACGCTAATTGTGCCAATCAGCTTCACTGCAAACTTGATACGCGTCGTAACGCTTTCACTCATTACGTTTTACTTGGGTGACGAAGCAGGCCAGGGTTTTTTGCACAAGTTTTCCGGAATGGTTTTGTTCATTAGCGCCTTGGCCCTAATCATCGTGCTCGACGGAGTGCTGCGTCGAGTGTCCGTGCTCTGGTACCAGCGCAAAGGCAATAAGGCATGAATACAATTGCCAACTGCCTCCCCCGCATTTCAGTGCGCGCTTCTTTGGCGTACGCGATTGTTTGCGTCTTAGCGGCGGTCAGCGCTTGGGCCCTTACTCCGCATCCGGTCGCTGTGCTGAACGCGCCTCGTCTCAGTGACAGTGTTCCCCGGCGGTTCGGCGACTGGGCCGAACTTCCATCGCCCTTCGCCCAAGTCAGCCTAAGTACGGGGGATGCACCTAATATTGATCAGCCTTACGACCAGACGCTCATGCGAACCTATGTTAACAAGGATGGGCAAGTTGTCATGCTCGCGCTGGCCTGGGGCGCAAAGCAACGTCAGGAAGTAAAGGTGCATCGACCAGACCTGTGCTACGTCGCCCAAGGTCACCAGATTAAGAAACTCACTACGGTACATCTGAACTACGTTCATTCGCCCAATGGCCCGGTTATCGGCAAGCGAATGATTACAGGCAGTCCCCGAGGCGGCGAAGCCGTTACATATTGGATTCGAATTGGTACTACCTATAGCGGGGACGCCTTAGAGACACGGATGCACATTCTTCGTGAGGGGCTGGCGGGCCGTATCCCGGACGGGATCCTTGTTCGTGCATCCATGGCTATTCGCGATGTCTCAGATGCCGAAGGCTCATGGCCAATACTCGACGAGTTTCTGCAGGACCTTGATAAGAATGTTCCTGCGGCTACGCGGGCATTGCTAGTTAAATGAACGACCGTATTAGGTACATCCCTCCAAGAGAGATCCAGCCACACCAGACTCCCGATGCATCCTTGTATGGGCGGATATTGTCGTATGTTTTTTTGGCCTACCTGAGCAGTCAGGTACTTGACGCACCCCTACGGTATGCGTTGAGTCGTGCTGGAGCGGGAAGCGCCCTTTATCTCCGAGATTTGGCACTGGTGTTGGCAATTGGGTTTTCGATTTGGACTGAATCTCGACGCCTTAACACCATCGTGCAGCCGGTAACGCTTGCGGCATACCTTCTTGCTTTGCACACATTGGTTGCCATTCTAAACAACGTTCCGATCTTTTCGGCGCTACTCGGAGTAAAGATGTACTTGGCCTTCCTGTTTGGCCTTGCGATGCCAGCCGCCAGTACGCGCGGACGTCTAATTGAACGTTTGATGCCGTATCTATGGGGGCTAGTGATAATTGGAATTCTTCTTCAATATCGAGGCGTGGCATATCCATGGATTGGCCTGCAGTATGACACTGCATTTGGCTCCGTTGACGCGTCGAAACAGTGGTGGACTGGCGACTTGCTCCGAATCTCGGGATTTAGTCGGGCGTCGTATGATGCAGCAATGATCGCGGGACTACTTGGCTTGTACCTTTTGACCATGTCTAAGAACGTACTCCTTCGATCGTCCGTCTACTTGCTGACCATTTTTGCCGTCTACATCACAACGACGAAGGGAATGCTACTGGCCCTTGTCGTCTCCGGTTTATGGATCTTCATGCCAGGTCAGTGGCACAAACGGCGTGGATTCGCTATAGCTATCGTCGTGACTCTGGCTTCAATTGTCATAGCTCTTCCGGTGTATGTCGTCGGATATGGAGTGACCGGCAGCCATGGGCTATCCGTCCCGTCGGCGTTGATGTCGCTCTGGGATCGTTTTGAAAATATGTGGCCGCGCTCATTTGATGAATTCAAATATCCTTATCAATATCTGACGGGCCTGGGACTTGGTGCTGTTGGCACCCCGAGACTGCTTCAAGGGATGGCGAGTTACGGCGACAATCTATTTGTCTACCAGTTCTCCAATTTCGGCGCCTTCTCGTTTGCATATGGTGCATCAGTAATTGGTACTCTATTTCTTCCATCAAAGCTGCACGGAGTACACAAGGAGTTTCCCGTGGCGCTTTCAATTGTGACATTTGCCTACGGCCTAACAGCAAACATGATAGAGCAGCCGGTATTTGGCATGCTTCTTGGTCTTTCTGTCGCCCAAATCTGGAAATCCCGAGCAGATCAGGTCGCAAATGCGTAAGCTAATTCTAGTATTCGTTGCTGTGATTTTTGCGACGCTTGCCTCAATTGACTGCGCAAATGCACAGCTCTTGGTCGGTGTTGGTACGCATATGGGCCAAGGTAAGCAGAGCATTTCCAAAGTAAATGCTGGTCTCGCAGTTGTCGGCGCAAAGACCATTCGTGATGAGGTCTACTGGGATGCTCTTGAGCCAAGTCCCGGTCGATATTCGATCTCGCGCGTCCCCGATCAGCTCACAAGCTACCTAAAGTCGGCAAGCGATGGTGTTTTGGTTCTCGGTTACGGAAATCCAAACTACGATAACGGCTCACGACCGACAACAAGTGATGCGGTTTTGGCTTTCGCAAACTACGCGCGTGAGGTGGCGAGCGAATTTGGTGGCACTCATCGGTTTCTAGAAATTTGGAACGAGTGGAATCTGCCGACCGGATATCGAATTCGGACATCAGGAAGCTCAGACGATTACGTAAACCTCGCCCGCGCGACGGCGAACAGGCTGCGGCGGTCGGGTTTCTCAGGAAAAATTCTCATCGGCGGTGTGGGTGGAGATTGGCCCGATTGGAACTTCACGCAGAACGCGGCGAACGCCGGGCTGCTCAGTCTCGCGGATGGCTATTCAGTCCATCTTTACAATTTCGCGCGATCAGGAGATGTGTACGAGATGATCGAGCGGCTTGATCGGCTTCAGATCCATCTCCGACGAGCAAATGGTGGGTTGGACTATCCGGTATACGTGACAGAGGTCGGATGGCCAACACACCTCGGCAAGAACTCCTCAACTGAATTCGAGTCAGGCAACAAAATTGCGTCGTTCTTGCTGGCTGGCGCTACGCGCCCGTGGCTCAAGGGCGTTTGGCTATATGAGCTCTTCGACAAGGGAGGGGCCGATACCGATCCGGAGGCGCACTTTGGTCTGTTGCATCAAGACGGGACTCCTAAGGCGAGAACCTGCGCAGTTGCGTCTGCTATTTCAATAGTCTCAACCCACAAGGTGATCAGCAGCGGTCTTGTTTCCAAGAGAATCCGCTGGGTTCGTTTTTCTGCGGGCGATCACGATCTATTGGTTGTACTAGCAAACACGCCATCCGAAGTGATCGTCCCTGCTTCGTATTTACGTCATGTCCAAGCGCCGTGCTCCGAGAGAGTCGAAGCCAGTGATGCTCCAGAGAGCGGGATGAGGATATTAAGTCTTTCGTCCTATCTCGTCTTTTCTGTACCCCCGTCGACGCGCGGCGAGGAGTTCCGTGCCTTCGGCGATCAAGTCAAATAGTGGGGTCTTCAGTTGTTTGAGAAAATTCGCCAGCGAGCGTCCGAGCTGCGTCCTACGCTGTTTATGGCTTTGGGGCAAGTCTTGGCATTCTCGCTAACCCCGGTTCTTTCGAGAGTTTACTCACCGTCGGACTTTGGTGCTTTTGTTGTATTTTCATCGATATTCTCATTTCTGAATATTGGCCTGATGGCAAGATATGAGCAGGCCGTCTTATACGCAAAGAGCGGGAGCGAAGCCGCTGCTTTGGTGACGACTAGTGTTGCGTTATTGCTAGGGTTGAGTGTTCTTTCAATACTCATCCTGAACGCCTGCCCAATCCCCATCGCCCCAACAATAGAGCGGGCTTTGTTTGTGCTAGCGCTCGTGACTTCAGCGTCTCTTTCCGTCAGTCAGCGTCTTATTTCGCTGTTACTCGTTCGATGGAAGAGAATTCGGGCGGTTTCCCTTCTGAACTTTGCACGCCCGCTTGTTGTTCCCTTGGCGCAATTGTCAGCAATCGTTGCGTGCACCGGGGTTATTGGTCTTATAGTTGGCCATGTCTTTGCGTATCTGGCGCTTTTGGTGTTCTCCGTGGCGCTCGCACCGAAGCTAAGGCTGTTTGTCATGCCGCTCGCAATTTCCGATATCAAAAAGGTTACCGTTCATCACAGCGGTTTCCCTCTGTATAACCTACCTCAAAATCTGTTGTTTGTCGGTATAGACGCGATATTTGCGATTCTTGTGGTTCGCATTTTTGGGGCGGAGGCAGGTGGGCTATTTTGGTTTGCGTCAAAAGTCGCTATGGCTCCAGTGTTGGTGTTGGTCGAGAGTGTGCGGCCAATCGTCTACCGGCAAATTGCGACCAGCCACAATGCTGGCAAATTCATCGCGCCAGCGATACTACGCTCTAGCGTTCGACTTGGCGTCCCGATCGCAGTCGCAAGTCTAGCGATGTCTATCGCCGGAAATTCTATGTTTGGCTTCATTTTTGGGGTGCGATGGGCTCATTCCGGACAGATCTGTGCGGCGCTTCTATTGCTGGCAACTGCGCACGCGATGACCGTGCCTGTGATCGCTGCATTGCCAGTGCTCCAAAAACAACGGCTGCACCTTGTTGTCGAGATTTTTGCGAGCGTTTTTAGGGTCGGCGTGCTTGTCGCCTTCCAAGGCCAAGGCCTTCTGTTGGGCGTTTTATTGAGTGTTGGAATGACGTTCCTTATATATTCCTCGTTCGCTTTCTACGTTTACGCTCTTGCTGTGCGTGAAGACGCGGCACGTCGCAATGTAATAACGGATCATTGATGAATTCACAGAATCGTCGTACTGAATGCGTATTCCTGGCTGGCATGGCCGGTTTCAATCGTGGCGATGACGCAATTGCCCGAGTGCTTTTGGGCTCACTATTGGCTGGAGGGCGATTTTCCCGCGCAATCGTCACTGTTCAGCGAAAGAATATATTCAAATCGTCGCGGATTGCGGAAGTCCGGCTATCAAGGAAGTCGCCGGTCTATCATTGGAACCTAATTGTATCGATAGTGAAGGCTGACCTGGTCGTGATTGGCGGCGGCTCAATTATTCAGGATGAATTTGGTGCAACGTGGTATCGCGGAATAACTTCACTATTTGCTGAAATTGTATTTTTGGCGCGACTTTTCGGTAAGCCTGTAATTACCGCACCGATTGGCGTTGACGCCCTTCAGACCAGCAAAGGTAGAGCCTTGGCGAGGTTTGTGCTTACGAGATGCCGGGAAATTGTTGTTCGAGATTCCCTTTCGGCAAACAATGCTGCATCGATAGTCGGCGAACTCGTCCCCATCCGCGTTGCCGCCGACCCTGTATTCGCCCTTGATGGTCAAGATGATACGACGCTCTCCGGCGAATACCTGACAGTCTGTCCGGCACTTGAGGGTGTGGGAGAGGACCGGCTAATTGATTGTCATGTCAGCCTAATAGAGCGGTATCTAGAGTTAAGGCCCAGTGCGCAAGTCGTTATTCTGGCTATGGATGATCGAGTCATAGAGGATGCGGGAAAAATCGAGGCTGTTCGCAGTGGGATACGACCCGTTCTGAAAAATCGCATTCGATGTGTGGTGCCGAAGTCTGACCTAGAGGCGCGAGCCATACTCCGCCAGTCCAGTCTTGTACTGGCAATGCGACTGCATGCGATGATTATTTCATATTCCTTTGCGCCAATATTCTGCCTGAGTCGAGGAACCAAGACGGATGCAATTTCGTCGGTGCTCGGGGTTCCAGCTGAGTCAGTTCGGCCTGGTTTCAATTTGTCAAATATCATCGAGGTTTGGACCGAATTTCTTTCCACCTCCTTGGATTGGGGCCACAGGGATAAACCTGAGACGATTAAGCGGCTCGCTGATATGCGGGAGAAGTATGTTAGCTTCGAGCGAGCGCTAGACACGCTCATTGACGCAAAGAAGATGGAAAGTGGGAGTTGATATGAAGATACTTTTCGCGAGCGCGAACTATGGCGGGCGCATTGTCGGAGGGGCGCAGCTCTCAATACAACTAGTTGCGGAACAACTGATTGCTGAGGGTCACGAAGTTGGGGTCTTGTTCGTTGATCCCAACGGCGCAGCGTACGAGGTTGCTGAAAATGGGGTGCATCTATTCAGAGTGCATCCTAATAATATCCATTGGCATCTTGACTCCAGAAAGACAAAGCTACGTCGCGCGGCCTGGCACATTATTGATCGATTCGGAGGGGCAATGCGGAACGATTGCCGTTCCGTAATTGAAAAGTTCCGTCCAGACGTTTTGCATTCTAATGTCTTGGGTGGGCTCTCGACGGCAGTCTGGTTGGCGGCTCGTGACCGGGGTGTTCCTATTGTTCATACAGTACACGACTATTACTTGATTTGTGCTAATTCCGGCATGAGATCAAGTAGGGGAAACTGCGACAGGCAGTGCAGGGCGTGTCGAGTGATTTCTAGCAAGAATCGTCTCGAATCTAGGTATGTGGACGCAGTCGTCTATGTATCAAAGCACATGCAACGAGCTCACGAGGCAGCCGGACTTTTTAGGGAAGGAGTCGTAGTCGAGGAGATCATTGGCTCCTTTCGTAGGGCCTCTCCCCCGAGGCGACCAGAAAGAAGCGGAACGCTTAGGATCGGTTTTCTGGGACGCGTTGCGCCCGACAAGGGCGTCGATCGTCTAATTAGGGAGATCAACCGCGTTAATTCTGTTTCCGCGACGCTTGTCGTGGGCGGACTAGGTGACCCTGACTACATACGGCGACTTCAGTCACTAGCATCGCCTGGGCGGGCGGAGTTTCTTGGCCGAGTAAGTCCGGATGAGTTCTTTGACTCTATCGATGTACTTGTGGTCCCGTCCTTGTGGAATGAGCCAGCGGCTCGCGTAGTTTACGAGGCTGGTCTTTCTAGCGTCCCTGTGGTGGTGTCAAAGCGGGGGGGGTTGCCGCAACTTGTTAGCGATGGCCTGCGGGGTTGGCTCTATGAGCCGGATGTTGAGGGCGATCTAGCGAGCACCATTGACGAGCTAGCTAATGACTGGGACCACGCCCTACTCAAGGCTGATCGCTGGAAGCAGATTGAACACGAGTTCTCTCCCGAGTTCATTACCGCAAAGACATTGGCTGTCTATCAGAGAGTCATTGCCGAAGTCGGGACGCCGACTTGACCCCTAAGACATCTTCGCTTCTCGGCAGTTTTTGGAACAAGTAAGTATTGCTGTGAAGTTTTCTATTCGGCGTTCGTTGACAGAATAGCCTGCTTGAGTTGGCTGGAGCTTGTTCATGAAATTAGTGGTAAACGGAAGATTTATTTCTAGGCGAATGACTGGGGTGGACAGATTCGCGTTGGAGGTATTGAGAGCCGTGGCCGGGTTGAAGGCAAACGAAGATGGTGTCGTAGCCGGTATTGATGCAGAGATATTATTGGCCTTGGAGCAAAGCAGCGCCGATCTCGATATAGGCATTCCCGTACGGCGAGCGGGCAGATTTAGCGGGCAGCTATGGGAGCAAATAGACCTGCCGCGCTACAGAGATGCCGGCGCATTGATGCTTAGTCTATGTAATACGGCGCCAGTGTTTGGGCGCAGACAAGTTGTGGTGGTTCACGATGCAGCAACCGTTGCTTTTCCTAGCGCCTTCAGCGTCGCGTTTCGATGGTGGTATCGGTTCTTGATTCCCATATTGGGACGTACTGCCAAGAAGATTCTCACGGTCTCCGAGTTCTCGGCGAATGAAATTGCGTCGAAGTTCGGAATTCCGTCGGAGAAGATTTCAGTTGTCGTAGAGGGCGGGGAGCACATCCTTAGAGTGGATCCTGACGCTAACGCAGTCATTCGTTTTGGTTTGACAGAGCGACCGTTTGTTCTCGCAGTAAGCAGCATGGCGGCCCATAAAAACTTTCGCCTTGTGCTTGAGGCCCTTTCAGAGCTTCAAGACCCACCGTTTGATGTTGCGATAGCCGGAGGTTCGAATTCGCGCGTTTTTGGTGCCGCCGGGGCACTCAAGAGCGAACGAATAAAATGGCTGGGTTATGTATCGGATGCCGAGCTACGTGCACTATACGAAAGCGCATCATGCTTCGTCTTTCCTTCTCTATATGAAGGTTTTGGTATACCTCCTTTGGAAGCAATGAATTGTGGCTGCCCGGTCTTAGCAGCCAACGCCGCATCGATTCCAGAAGTATGTGGTGATGCGGCGCTGTATTTTGATCCAAATGATGCATCACAGTTGGCCGCTTTATTAATGCGTGTCACTCGTGAAGCTTCGCTCCGCGCAGAACTAACAGCGCGTGGCTACGAACGGGCCAGGAGGTTTTCCTGGGAAAATGCCGCGCGTCAAGTACTGCAAGCTTGTCGCGAGGTGGCGTGATGAGCGCTCCCCGCATCATTCATTGCGCCGAGACAATTAAAGGGGGCATAGCAACGTATTTGCGTGAGCTGATTCCACTTCAATTGGCATCTTTTGGTTCGGGTAGCGTTATTGTTGTGATTCCCTCGTCGCAGTTGGTCGAGTTGCCTGTGCCGGATGGCGTTAAGGTGTTGTCGTATCAAGATACTCGCCACCGTCTGATCAACGCGATGCGAATTGCGCGTAGGACTTTGAGTGCGGTGCGTGAATATGGCGCTTCCGTTGTTCACGTGCATTCTACCTTTGCCGGCGCGTCGGTACGGCCACTAATAGCTCCTTGGTGCCGATCGGCCCGTGTGGTGTATTGCGCGCACGGATGGGCGTGGGATCGCCCTATGTCATTGGTTGCACGACGCGCCGTCGTGTTGGTTGAGCGTACGCTGGCGGGCCTCTGCGATAGCGTGGTGTGCATCTCGGAGCACGAACGCCTTACTGCGCTATCGGTGGGCTTGCCAGCTGAAAAGCTCGTCGTTGTGCGCAATGGCGTGTCGGCGCTTTCGCCAGCCCCCGTTGGTCCCGCGCCGCCTTGGCACGACGGACGTTTGCGAGTTTTGTTTGTCGGGCGCCTAGATCGACAGAAGGGCGTAGATGTTCTGTTTCAGGCACTTCACTCGCTCGGCGACTTGGTACATGCGGTGGTGGCTGGCGCCGCCGTGCTTGGGGACGATTGTGCGGCTGACACACCATCCAATGTGACCCGGATAGGATGGTTGCAACCAGGCGAACTGCAGACCCTTTTCCTCACGGCAGATGTTTTGGTGGTGCCCTCTCGCTGGGAGGGATTCGGATTGATTGCTGCTGAGGCGATGCGGGCTGGTCTAGCGGTGGTGGCTTCTGACGTTGGGGGGTTGCCTGAGGTTGTAGCTGACGGCATAACCGGGAAAATTGTTAGGTCAGAGTCGTCAGCGGCTTTGGCCGAGGCGATTAGAGCGTTGGATGTTGAACAGTGTAGGGCTATGGGCAAAGCGGGGCAGCAGAGGTTCGCGGATTTATTCACAATGGATCGTGTCCACAGTGAGCTTTGTAAAGTGTATGGACTCTCTGTCCAATGACCATGATCCCACCACGCGACGTATGCACTAAGGCTGGCTGCGAATTGGTGACCGTAAGTTAACAGTTCTCTGGGCAATTCAGCTGACGTAATAGCCGCTCGATCTGTGATATTCGATTGCGGGTGAAAATAATGGGCGTGGGAGCTGGTAGGTACTTCCACGTTGCCTGAGTTGCGATCAAGATAATTAGAGAAGTTATGATAGAAATGAAAAAATCCGTCTCAATAGAACATATTCAGCACCATCAGGGCGTGAAGTTTGGTACCAGCGGAGCGCGCGGTTTGGTGGTCGATATGAACGATGATGTTTGCTACGCATATGCGTCGGCATTTCTAGACGCGATTGAGACCCGTGCTGGCAATATTGCACTTGCTATGGACTTGAGGCCGAGTAGTCCGGGGATTGCGGTCGCGTGCGCCATGGCGATTCAGCAGGCGGGGTTGAACGTGGACTTCTGCGGAGCGATACCAACGCCGGCGTTGGCTTATCACGCCCTGCAGAATCGCCTTCCGGGAATTATGGTGACAGGGAGCCACATTCCCTTTGATCGCAACGGCATCAAGTTTTACCGTGCCGATGGCGAAATCACGAAAGCGGATGAGGCAAAGATCAGTGCGGCGGTGGTTGATGTGCCCGACACACATACGGCGGTTTTGCCGGAGGTGAACCGCAAGGCCTACGACGCCTATGTGGCGCGTTACGTCGACTTCTTCCCGCCGCAATGTTTGGCCGGCATGCGCCTTGGGTTCTATGAGCATTCGAGTCTTGCCCGTGACGTGCTGCGGACGATTCTTGAACGCCTCGGGGCGGAAGTAGTCTCGCTTGGCCGTACCGATGAATTTGTGCCGATTGATACCGAAGCGGTCAGCACCGCGGACATCGAGCAGGCTCGTCGTTGGGCAAAGGAGCACAGGTTCGACGCAATCGTATCGACCGATGGCGATGCGGATCGACCGTTGGTTGGCGACGAGAATGGCGATTGGTTCCGCGGTGATGTCCTCGGCATCCTGTGTGCTCAGCACCTTCGGGCGAAGGGCGTCGTCACGACCGTGAGTTCGAATACGGCTGTTGAGCGTTGTGGCGCGTTTGATGTGGTGTCTCGCACGCGCATTGGCTCGCCTTACGTCATCGAGGGAATAGAGCAACAACTTGCGGCCGGTGTTTCGCCGGTCGTTGGCTTTGAACCGAACGGCGGCTTTCTCGTAGGGTCGGCGATCGAGCGGGACGGCCGATCGCTCGCGCCGTTGATCACTCGTGATGCGGTATTGCCGATCCTCTGCGTACTGATGATGGCGCGAGAGCGCGGCGTTAAGGTCTCTGCCCTGCCGGCGGAGCTACCGGCGCGCTTTACGGCAAGCGACCGGATTCAGGCGTTTCCAACGGCGCTGAGTCGCCAGTTGATTGACGCGTTCGCTGCTTCTGGTGATGCGTTCTCGCAAGCGTTCGGGGGCTGTTTCGGGGAGTGCGTGAGTCAGGATCAAACGGACGGGTTGCGTGTCACGCTCAGCAGCGGCGAAATCATCCATTTCCGCCCCTCGGGCAATGCGCCAGAGCTGCGTTGCTACGCGGAGGCAGCCAGTCAGGCTCGTGCAGAGCAGATGGTGCATGAGGGGCTGTCCAGGATGAAAGCGCTAGTAAGCAAGGCTTAGTAGGCACTCAGTTGCAGCAAATGAGGGGTGCGTGTTCATCGCGCGCCGACTCTGAATAACAAACTCTAGGAGAGATTGATGGCCAAGGCATTGATCCTTGCTGCCGGACAGGGCACGCGCGTAAGACCCTTGACGAAGCACACACCGAAACCGATGGTGCCGATTCTGGGCAAGCCGGTGATGGAGTACCTGATCGATCATCTCGCGCTCTATGGGGTGAAGGAGATCATGGTCAACGTCGCCTTCATGCACTGGAAGATCGAGAACTACTTCGGCGACGGTCGCCGCTTCGGAGTTGAACTCGGCTATTCATACGAAGGCGTGCGCGAAAACGGCGAGGTGGTGTGCAAGCCGGTGGGTTCTGCCGGCGGCATGCGCAAGATCCAGGACTTTGGTGGCTTTTTCGACGACACCTTCATCGTGATGTGTGGCGATGCGATCGTCGATCTCGACATCAAGGCTGCACTGTTCGAGCACAAGACGAAGGGTGCAATTGCCAGCGTGATCACGCTGGATGTGCCGCGCGAAGAAACGAAGAACTACGGCATCGTTGTGACGGACGATGCCGGGCGAGTCACATCCTTTCAGGAAAAACCCAAGCCCGAAGATGCAAAGTCGACTGCAGCGTCGACCGGCATCTATATCTTCGAACCGGAGGTTCTGGACTTGATTCCGCCTGACACCGAGTTCGACATCGGCAGCCAGTTGTTCCCGTTGCTGGTTGAGAAAGGGCTGCCGTTCTTTGCGCAGAAGCGCTTCTTCAACTGGATCGACATCGGCCGCGTTTCTGACTACTACTCCGTCCTGATGCGTGTGTTGCGCGGCGAGGTGGCTCAGATGGACATGCCGGGTAAGGAAGTGGCGCCGGGTGTGTGGGTGGGCCTCAACACCTCGATCGCTTGGGACAGCGTTCAGATTGTCGGGCCGGTGTATATCGGCTCCGGAGTGAAGATCGAACCGGGTTGCAGTGTGATCGGCCCGGCATGGATAGGGCACGGCAGCCACCTGCGGCACGGCGCAAAGGTGATTCGCAGCGTGCTGTTTGAATACACACGCCTCGGTGAGGACATGGTCTTCGAGGAGATGATTGCGTCGCCGCAGTATTGCGTGGATCGCAAGGGCGAGACGATGTATGTGGGTGACGACCGTTGCCTGCTTCGGTGGGGTGACGCCCGGGCCTAAGCAACCGCAAGAGCGTCAACCTGAATCAGAGCCGGCATATGCCGGCTCTTTTTTCGCCTCATCCAACACGTAAGGGGGGCAATTCGCGCGATAAACTAGCGAGCTTTATTGCACAGTACTGGTGCATTGAGCTTGAGGCCGGCCTCGCTTCGGCCCGGCTGCTTCGGTGGAGACAAGATGACGATCCTCGTTACTGGTGGCGCCGGTTTTATTGGCGGCAATTTCGTACTGGACTGGATCAGCAAGACGAGTGAGTCGGTGGTTAACCTGGACAAACTCACCTACGCAGGCAACCTGGAAACGCTCAAGTCGCTCGAGGGGGATGCGCGCCACGCTTTCGTCCAAGGAGATATTTGCGACCGCTCGCTGGTGGATTCGCTGCTCGCGACGCACAAACCCCAGGCGATCGTACACTTTGCGGCAGAGTCTCACGTCGATCGTTCGATTCACGGACCGGGTGAGTTCGTCCGTACCAACGTCGAGGGCACATTCACCTTGCTCGAAGCGGCACGCGCGTACTGGAGCGGCCTTGAGGGCGAAGCGAAGGTGAACTTCCGCTTCCACCATGTTTCGACTGACGAGGTCTACGGGTCGTTGGGCCCGAACGATCCGCCCTTCACTGAGGCGAATACCTACGAGCCGAACAGCCCCTATTCGGCGAGCAAGGCCGCCAGCGACCATCTCGTGCGCGCGTGGCATCACACCTACGGGCTGCCGGTTACGACCAGCAATTGCTCGAACAACTACGGCCCGTATCACTTCCCCGAGAAGCTGATCCCGCTGATGATTGCCAATGCGCTGGCTGGCAAGCCGCTGCCGATTTATGGCGATGGCCAGCAGATCCGCGATTGGCTCTACGTCACCGACCATTGCAGTGCGATCCGCACGATCCTCGCGAAGGGTAAAGTCGGTGAGGTTTATAACGTTGGCGGCTGGAACGAGAAGCCTAACATTGAGATCGTTAAGACGATCGTCGCGCTGCTGGACGAGCTTAAACCCAGTCCGGACGGCAGCTATGCCCGCCTGATCACGTACGTGACTGACCGCCCGGGCCACGACCGCCGCTACGCGATCGATGCGCGCAAGATCGAGCGAGATCTGGGCTGGAAACCGGCCGAAACCTTCGAGACGGGCATTCGCAAGACGGTGCAGTGGTATCTCGAGAACCAAGCCTGGGTGCAGAATGTGCTGAGCGGTGCCTACCGCGACTGGGTGGCGAAGAACTACGGCGACCGCGGGGGGGCATGATGAAGATCCTGCTCCTTGGAAAAGGTGGGCAAGTCGGCTGGGAGCTCCAGCGAGCACTGACGCCCCTCGGCTCGATTGTGGCCGTCGATTTTGACAGCACGGATTGCTGTGGTGACTTCACGAATCTAGAG
The DNA here is from genome assembly GCA_945957295.1 of uncultured Uliginosibacterium sp. Taxonomy (GTDB): domain Bacteria; phylum Pseudomonadota; class Gammaproteobacteria; order Burkholderiales; family Rhodocyclaceae; genus Niveibacterium. The sequence continues at coordinate 6,606 of CAMFLH010000020.1, read as the reverse complement.
GGATTAGCCGCGGCCGTTCGTGCCGTGGCACCCGATGTGATCGTGAACGCAGCGGCACACACGGCCGTGGACAAGGCTGAAAGCGAGCCGGTACTCGCTCGTACGATCAACGCACTCGCCGCTGGCGTGCTGGCGCGTGAAGCGGCGCGCAGCGGTGCGCTGCTGGTGCATTACTCGACCGACTATGTGTTCGACGGCAGCGGTGATGTACCGCGTGATGAATCAGCCGCCACAGGGCCGCTCAGTGTGTATGGGGCGACCAAACTTGAGGGCGAGCAACTCATCCAGCAGAGCGCTTGCCGCCACCTGATTTTCAGAACCAGTTGGGTGTATGCGGCACGCGGCGGAAACTTCGCGAAAACGATGTTGAAGCTGGCGCGTGAGCGTGAGCGCTTGACGATCATCGATGATCAGATCGGCGCGCCTACGGGGGCAGACCTGCTGGCTGACGTTACCGCTCATGCAATTCGCACCATGCAGGCCAGACCCGATCTGTGCGGTCTGTATCACCTCGTTGCCGGCGGTGAGACCTCGTGGCACGGCTACGCAAAGTTCGTGATTGATTTTGCGCGGCGTGCGGGCGAGGCTCTCGCGGTGAAAGAGGTTGCTCCGGTATCTACGACGAGTTTCCCGACGCCCGCCAAACGACCGCTCAATTCCCGGCTTTCTACCGTAAAGCTGCAGGACACCTTCAAACTGACCCTGCCTGACTGGCGGGTCGGCGTGGAACGCATGCTAGTTGAGGTTCTGGGAAAGTAAGCGTTCAGCATCCGCTAAGGGCCGAAGAGCCCAAGTCCATTGCGCGTAACGGTACCGAGGAGTTGGCATGACACAACGTAAGGGCATCATTCTGGCTGGAGGTTCCGGCACCCGTCTTCACCCGGTGACGCTGGCCGTCAGCAAGCAGCTGATGCCGGTGTACGACAAACCGATGATCTACTACCCGCTGTGCGCGCTACTGCTTGCAGGCATCCGCGAGATCCTGATCATCTCGACACCGCAGGACACGCCACGCTTCGAGCAGCTGCTGGGTGATGGCAAGCAATGGGGAATTGAAATCAGCTACGCGGTGCAGCCGAGCCCAGACGGACTCGCGCAAGCCTTCATCATTGGCGCTGATTTCGTCAGAGACTTGCCGTCGGCGCTGGTACTGGGTGACAACATATTCTATGGGCATGATCTGCAGCGTCGGCTCGAGTCGGCTGATGCGCGGAGAGATGGTGCGACGGTATTCGCCTATCCGGTTAATGACCCAGAGCGCTACGGCGTAGTTGAGTTTGATACGGCCGGACATGCAGTTAGCCTTGAGGAGAAGCCAACCACACCCAAGAGCCGCTATGCGGTAACCGGCTTGTACTTCTACGACCAACAAGTGATCGACTTCGCCCGAGCACTGAAGCCGTCGCCGCGTGGCGAATTGGAGATCACCGACCTGAATCGGATTTACCTCGAGCGCGGTCAGTTGGACGTTCAGGTAATGGGGCGTGGCGACGCCTGGCTCGACACCGGCACTCACGACAGCCTGATTGAGGCCGGTCAGTTCATCCAGACGCTTGAGCGGCGTCAGGGTCTGAAGATCTGCTGCCCAGAGGAAATCGTGTGGCGTAAGCGCTGGATCGATAACGAGCAACTGGCCACGCTCGCAAAACCGCTTGCAAAGAGCGGCTACGGCCAATATCTATCGCGCATTCTCGAAGACAAGGTGTTCTGATGAAGGTGGTCGCAACGGCGCTCCCCGAAGTGCTAATCCTCGAACCTAAGGTGTTCGGTGATTCGCGCGGCTTCTTCATGGAGAGTTTCAACGCCAACACGTTCCGCGAAGCGACGGGCCTTGACGTTCAATTCGTGCAGGACAACCACTCGCGTTCGTCGCGCGGGGTGTTGCGCGGGCTGCACTATCAACTGCAGCAGCCTCAGGGGAAACTGGTGCGCGTTCCGCGTGGCTGCGTGTTCGATGTCGCGGTGGATATGCGCAAGTCTTCACCGAACTTCGGTAAGTGGGTCGGCGTGGAGCTGAGCGAAGACAATCATCGACAGCTTTGGGTGCCTGCTGGCTTTGCTCACGGTTTCGTCGTTTTGTCAGAGTCCGCCGACTTCCTCTACAAGACGACGGACTACTACGCCCCCGCACATGAACGCTGCCTGAAGTGGGATGACCCAACCGTGGCGGTCGAGTGGCCGCTCCACGGGATCAACCCGTCGCTATCTGCGAAGGATCAGCAAGGGCTCGCGTTGGCACACTGCGACAGCTTCGCTTGATCGGTTCAAAGCCCCAAAAAAAGCCGACGAAAGTCGGCTTTTTTTCTGCAGCGCATTACGCGTCGCCGCTTAACGCCGCGGCTTGCGCATCAACGTCGATTTGCCGAACAGGCTTTCGATCAGGTCCACGGCGAGCAGGGCGGTCTGGTTCTGGCGATCGAGTGCCGGGTTGAGTTCGACGACGTCGAGTGAGCCGAGCATGCCGGTGTCGGCGATCATTTCCATGCACAGCTGCGCTTCGCGATAGGTCGGGCCGCCGCGCACGGTGGTGCCGACGCCGGGAGCGATCTCGGGGTCGAGAAAATCGACATCGAAGCTCACATGAAGATGGGTGTCGGGTTCGAGGTCGTCGAGTGCCAGTTCCATCGCGGCGCGCATGCCCGCCTCGTCGATGAATCGCATGTCGAACACTTCGAGGTTCTTCGTGTGCACCAGGCGCTTTTCACCTTCATCGACGCTGCGGATGCCGATCTGCCGGATACAGTCTGGTTCGATCGCTGGCGTTTGACCGCCGATCTCGATCAGCGATTGCGGTCCAAGCCCGCACAGGCAGGCGACCGGCATGCCGTGGATGTTGCCACTGGGCGTGATTTCGCTGGTGTTGAAGTCGGCGTGGGCATCGAGCCACAAGATGCGCAGCTTGCGGCCGGTTTCTCGGCAGCGGCGTGCAACGGCGCTGATCGAGCCAATCGCCAGGCAGTGGTCGCCGCCGAGCATGATCGGCAAGCGATCGCGCTGCAGTTCGCCGTAGATCGCGTCATGCACAGCGCGGTTCCACTCAACCACTTCGGCAAGGTGACGATAGCCGTCGACGGGCGGCAGCCACGGGTTCTTCGGGCCGGCGATGTTGCCTCGATCTTCAACATCAAGGCCGTGGCGCTGCAGCATCGGGCCAATGTCGGCAACACGCAGGGCTTCAGGGCCCATGGATGCGCCACGGCTACCTGCGCCGATATCGGTGGGGGCGCCAATCAGGCTGATGCGAGTTTTCATGTTTGAGCGAACGGGCAGGTGAGCGATGCGTGATTTCACTCCGACAAGGGGCACCCGCGCAATCGCGCTTGCGACATGAACGTCCGCGATCTGCGACGCGCGATGTGACTACGACCACGCCTGCCCGATACAATCGCAGGCTTTACCGCTATCGAGAGCCACCGTGTCTGATCGCCTTGCCGTGTTGCCGCAGTATCTTTTGCCGAAGCAAGCCCTGACCAGGCTGGCCGGGCGCTTTGCGTCGTGGCAGGGCGGCAACATGACGCATGCGGTGATCCGCCGCTTCGTTGCCCGTTACGGCGTGAACATGGCGGAGGCTGCGGACCCGGATATCACCAGCTACCCAAGCTTCAACGAGTTCTTCACCCGCGCGTTGAAACCGGGTGCCCGTCCGCTCGCCGAGGCTGACCTCATCTGCCCGGTGGACGGCGCGATCAGCCAGTTCGGCGCGATCGAGCGCGACCAGATCTTTCAGGCCAAGGGCCACAGCTACAGCACCACGGCGCTGGTCGGCGGCGACGCCACCTTGGCTGCGCAGTTCCAGGATGGCCATTTCGCCACCCTGTACCTGAGCCCGCGCGATTACCATCGCATCCACATGCCCTGCGCCGGCAAGCTGACGCGGATGATTCATGTGCCGGGCGACCTGTTCTCGGTGAACCCAACGACCGCACGTGGCGTACCGGGGCTGTTCGCCCGCAACGAACGGGTGGTGTGCGTCTTCGAGTCGGACCACGGCCCGTTTGTGCTGACACTTGTCGGCGCCACCATCGTCGGCAGCATGGCCACGGTGTGGCACGGTGTCGTGAACCCGCCGCGGCCCGGCGTGGTGCGCGAATGGGCTTATACCGACGCACCGGTCGTGCTGGAGAAGGGTGCCGAGATGGGGCGCTTCCTGCTCGGCTCCACGGTCGTGATGCTGTTTCCCAAGGGGCCGCTGCAGTTCAACCCGGCATGGGCACCGGGCGGCGCCCTGCGCATGGGCGAGGCGATGGCGAAGCGGGGCTAATCGCCCCGACCTTCCTCACTCGTGGCGCAGCGCTTCGATCGGATCGAGCTGCGCCGCGCGCCGCGCCGGCATGAAACCGAACACCACGCCCACGGCCGCAGCAAACCCGAACGCGATCAGGTTGATGCTCGCGTCGAAATTGAATGGCACATTCATCGCGCTGGCCATGCCGGCCGAAGCCAGCAGCGCGAGCAGAACGCCGATCAGCCCGCCGAGCGACGACAAGGTCACCGCCTCGACTAGAAACTGCCACAACACCTCGCGTGGTAGCGCGCCGATCGCAAGGCGGATGCCAATCTCGCGCGTCCGTTCGGTGACCGACACCAGCATGATGTTCATGATGCCGATGCCACCGACCAGCAGGCTGACACCGGCCACCGCACCGAGCAGCGACGTCATCACCCGCGTCGTTGAGCTGAGCGCTTGTGCAATCTGGCGCGTATCCATCACCGAGAAGTCGTCAGACTCGTTCGCCGCGAGGTTACGCAGCTCGCGCATCACCGCGCCGATTTCGGCAACCAGCACATCGCCATCCACGCCGTCTTTGCCGGAGACGTAGATCTGCCCGACCTGCTGCGTTCCTTGGCGGCCAGCCAACCTGCGCTGCAGCGTCGTGATCGGCAGGATGATGGTGTCGTCCTGATCCATGCCGAATGAGGATTGCCCCTTGGTTGCAAGCACGCCAATCACCTCGCAGGCCATCGTGTTCACCCGCAGTTTCGCGCCGACCGGGTCTTCGTTGCCGAATAGCTCCTTTCGCACCGTGTTGCCGATCGTGCAGACCGCGCGCCCGCTGCGCACATCGCCGGTATTGAAGGCGCGCCCGCTGGCAATTTCGCGGTTGGCGATCGGGAAGTACTCGGGCGTCGTGCCAATAACGCTGGTCGTCCAGTTCTTCTGTTGATAGACGATGCTGACTGAACGGTTTGTGACCGGAGCAACCGATTCGATGTTGGTCACGCGGTCGGCCAGTGCGGCGGCATCGCTCATCTTGAAGCGCGCCACGCCGCCTTGCGGCATGCCGATTGCAGCACCCGGCCGCACGATGATCAGGTTGCTACCTAGGCTCGCGACCTGCGCGGTCACGGCGTCGGTCGCGCCTTGACCGACCGTGACCATGGTGATCACCGCGGCCACACCGATCACGATTCCCAGCACGGTGAGGAAGGCGCGCATCAGGTTGCGCCGGATCTCGCGCAGCGCGAGGAGGAGGGCGTTCAACAGCATCATGCGCCTCCAGGCGGCAGCGAATCTGCGTCGATGAGGCCGTCTTTCACGCGAACGATGCGCTGCGCGTGGGCGGCGATATCGGTTTCGTGCGTCACCATCAGCACCGTGATGCCGCGCTCGGTATTCAAGCGCGTGATCAGCGCCATCACGTCTTCACTCGTCTGTGTATCGAGGTTGCCGGTCGGTTCATCCGCGAACAGCACCAGGGGGTTGGTGACGATCGCGCGCGCAATCGCGACCCGTTGCTGCTGCCCACCAGACAGCTCGGCCGGCGTATTGCGGAACTTGCCTTCAAGCCCGACGGCTGCCAGCGCTTCTGCAGCCAGCGCGTCGCGTTCCTTGCGTGGCATGCCGCGGTACAGCAGCGGCAACTCAACGTTCTCCAGCGCCGAGGTTCGTGCGAGCAAGTTGAAGCCCTGGAAGATGAAACCGTGGTGGTGGCGCCGGAGCAGTGAGCGCTGGATGCTGTTGAAGCGTTCGACATGCTCGCCGTCGAAGATGTACTCACCAGTCGTTGGCGTATCGAGACAGCCCAGAATGTTCATCAGCGTCGATTTTCCCGACCCGCTCGGCCCCATTACCGCGACAAACTGCCCCCGCGGGATTTCGAGATCGATGCCCCGCAAGGCCTGAAAGCGCGCTTCGCCCTGGCCGTAGGTCTTGGTGATGCCACAGAGTCGGAAGAGGGGCTCTGGCGCAACGCCGGGCGTGCTCATTTCTTGCGCGCCTCAACGCGTTGTTCGGTGATGACCTCGAGTCCATCTTCCACGCCACCGCCGCTCACTTCGACCATGCGGCCATCAGTCAGGCCAACGGTCACTTTCACGGGTTGTGGGTGGCCATCGCGCAGCACCCATAGCGTCTGCTCACTGCCCTGCACGAGCGGGCGACTACGTGAAGCCGCATTGGCGGCAGGGCGGGGCGGTCGCGGCGGCTTGGGGATCAGGCTTGAGAGCAAGCCACCGCTTTCCGGTGCGGCGGTCTCCTTGCTCGGTTTGAAGCGCAGTGCAGCGCCTGGCACCAGCAAGACACCTATGCGCTCTGCGATGCGGATATCGGCGGTGTTGAACATCTCCTAGTCGTCGTTGAGCACATGTCCGGACCAGAGCCCCTGC
>CAMFLH010000019.1 GCA_945957295.1 uncultured Uliginosibacterium sp. | reverse complement strand
CTTGTACGCCTCAGTTTGAGGCAAGAATGTGTCTAGGAAACGCGGGGCGATTCAACGAGCGCTTCGAGATGGTGACGATAAGCATCGAGCTCTTCGCCCATGCGCTTCTTCTGCGTCACGTCTTCCTGCACGCTCACGTAGTGGCTGATGCTGCCATCGGCCCCGCGCAGCGGCGTGATGACAGCGAACTGCACCAGCTCGCTGCCGTCTTTGCGGCGGTTGATGAGTTCGCCCTTCCAACTCTGCCCTTGCGCCAGCGCCTTTCGTATTGCCTGATATACCGCCGGCGGCGTGCGGCCTGATCGCAGCAGCCGCGGTGTTTGGCCCAGCGCTTCTTCGCGGGCGTAGCCGGTCGTCGCCACAAAGGCATCGTTGACGTACTCGATACGCTGCGCGAGATCGGTGATCAGGATGGACTCCGGGCTTTGATCCACGGCCAGCGCCAACTGGCGCAGCTGCGCCTCGACCGCCTCCCGTGCGCTGACATCCTGCATCGTGCCGACCGAGCGCATCGGTTGCCCACCTGCGGCGTAGCGGGTTTCGCACCGCACATGCAGATGCTTGACGCGGCCGTCGGGCATACTGATACGGTGGATGAGATCGTAGGAGCGGCGGTCCGCCAGTGCACGCGCGTAGGCATCCTCGACCCGCGCACGATCATCGGCGTGTATGCGGGCAAGATAGTCCGCATAGCTGACCGGGCTCGCGCGGTCGAGCTCGAAGATGCGGTAGGTTTCGTCGGACCACCACAGTTCGCCACTGAGCAGATCGAGTTCCCAGCCACCAATGTGCGCCACCCGCTGCGCCTCGGAGAGTCGCGCCTCGCTCTCGCGTAGCGCCTCGGCGGCATGCACGCGTTCGGTGATGTCTTCGCTGAAGATCATGATGCCGCCGATCGCCCCATCCGGGTCGAGCCAAGGTCGCACCACCCACTTGAGCCACAGCACCGAGCCGTCCTCGTGCTCGTAGCGGTCTTCGTCGGCCTGCACCACCTCGCCAGCCAGCGCCCGGCGGTGGATCTCGCGCCAGTGCTCGGGCATGTCCGGGAATAGAGCGTAGTGAGATCGCCCAGCCAGCTCGGCACCATTAAGCTTGTAGTCATTGATCCAACGGCGGCTCGCGGCGAGGTAGCGCATCTCGCGGTCGAACATCGCGAGCGCAGCGGGTGCATGCTCGACAAACAACAACAAGCGTGACTCACTCTCGCGCAGCGCTGCTTCGGTCTGCTTGCGTGCGCTCACATCAAGATTGATGCCGGCGAGCCGCACCGCCCGGCCGTTCTCGTCGAACTGGGCGCTGCCTTTGGTGAACATCCAGCGTTCGGCCCCGTCACCGCGCCGGATGCGGAACTCGACCTCGTACGGCGCGCCCTGCTCCAGATGCGCTTTCCGGCGTGAGTCGGCCAGGGGAAGATCCTCCGCATGGACGAAGGCGCGCCATTCAGATTCGCTGTGTTCGCTGCCTGGCGCCACGCCGTAAAGACGCTCGAACTCGGGCGACCAGTACATGCGACCGCTTGCGAACTCCCACTCCCACAAGCCCACGTGTGCGCCCTCCTGCGCCAGCAGCAGGCGTTGCTCGCTGGCACGCAGCGCGGCCGCCGCGGCTTCGGCGCGTGCGCGCGCGGCGAGAGCGTCTTCCATCAGGTTGAGCGCCGCAATGCGCGCATCCTGCTGCTCGACCAACATGGCCGACTGCATGTCGCGCAGGGTTCGCGCAGCCTGCTCACGCTCGGTGATGTCGTCGAAAGCCGCAAGTACGCCTTCGGCCAGCGACACGGCGTGAATCCGCACCACACGCTCGGATCCATTGGCACAGGTAACGCGGTACTCATCGTCGTCCGGATCGCGCTGCCCGGCGATGACTGCCGTCCAGCGCGCGATCGCGTCGGCCCGGTAGGCCGGATCAGGATAGGCAAGGCGGTACCAGTCATCGAGCGTCGGTAGCTGCTCGCGTGTGTAACCGAAAGTCCGGATGAAGGTCGTGTTGATTGCGCGCATGGCGCCGCTACTGTCGGCGAAGCCGAGCGGCATGGGCGCCTGATCGAACAGGCGGCGGAAGCGCGTTTCACTGGCGACCAGCGCCGCTTCGGCCTGTTTGCGATCGGTGATGTCCTGCACCGTGCCTTGCAGTGCAACGATTACCCCTGCTTCGTCGCGCACCGGTTCTCCGCGCGTGATAACCCAGCCTCGGCGGCCATCGGCCCGCACGATTTCGGCGTCAAGTTCCCACGGCACCCCTTCGCTGGCGCCAAGGGCAATCGCCGCTGATATGCGCGACCAGCTATCCGGCGCAAACAGCGTTGCCAGCTCCTGCATGCTTGCCGGCGGCGCATCGGCGGCGCGCGCGAAGATGCGATTCATCTGCTCGCACCATTCCGAATGGTCGGTCGCCAACTCACGTCGCCAACTGCCGATGCCCGCCACCCGCTTTGCATCTTTGAGCGCCTGCTCGCTGCGCTGCAGCGCTGTCGCTGCCAGCTTCGCGGCATGGATGTCCTCCACCACCGAAACGAAGTAGTCCGGCTTTGCATCCCGCCACACCAGCGCCACGCTCAAGCGCACCCACACGACGCTGCCGTTCTTGCGCAGGTAGCGTTTCTCGATGCTGTATTGGTCGATCTCGTGCGCGAGCATCCGCTTCGCGGCGGCAAGATCGACGGCGAGATCATCCGGATGGGTGATGGCCTGATAGTCCAGCGCCATCAGCTCGTCTTCCGTATAGCCGACGATGTCGCAAAGCTTGCGGTTGACCCGCAGCCAGCGGCCGTCGGGCGCGACCAGCGCCACACCAACCGCCGCCTGGCGGAAGCTGGCTTCAAAACGCGTGTCGGCGCGATCACGCAGGCGCACTATCCTCCCACTCAGCGCCCCGATCAGCAGCGCAACCAGCAGGAAGCCTGCAGACGTCGCGAAGCTCGCACCCGGGGGCAGGAAGGCCGCATGGACGATCGCGATGCTCAACACCGCCGCAACGACACCACCGGCCATGCCGGCCACGCAGACACTGACGCATACCGCTGGGAAGAACAGGAACCAGCTTTGCGGCGCGAGCCAGGGCCACAGCAAGGATTGCAGCCCGAAGGCAAGGGCCGGCGGCAGCGCGGCGAGCAACAGGCGGCGGGCGGGCGGCATCGTCAATCGGCCTCCTGCCGCACGATCTCGACGAAGCGCACATCGAAGGGGGGCGCCTCGCCCAAGCGTGTCGAGAGCGCGTTGATGCGTCGCTTGAGTTCGATCATGTCGAGCTCGCGGCCAATCATCACGCGATTGAAGCGTTCGAGTTCCTCGTTACGCGCACGCAGTGTCTCGGCCTGCAGGCGTAGCGCTTCAGCCTGCTGTTGCAGAACTGCTTCGCCACGTTTGCGTTCGGTGACGTCGGAGATCGTGCCCACCATCCGCAGCGGCGCACCCTTGGCGTCACGCGCCACAACGCGCCCCTTGCCGTTCACCCAGCGCACGTCACCGGATTTCGTCACCATGCGGTAGTCAAAATCGCTGCTGCCCCGCTCGCCGCGCAAGTGGGCGCTCATCTCGTCGCTGACTCGCGCCCAGTCGTCCGGATGCACCAGACGCTGAAAGAAGGCGAGATCCGGTGTCACCTCATCGGGTGCATAGCCGCACATCTCGTAATAGCGAGGAGACAGTGAAGCCACTCCGCTGACCAGATCCCAATCCCATACACCGTCGTGCGTTGCGTCGAGCACCAGACGCAGGCGTTCGCTCGCCGCGTGCATGGCATCCTCGGCCTGCTTGCGTGCCGTGATGTCGCGCGCGATACCGCAGATCCCGACGACGGCGCCGGTTTCGTCGCGCAGCGGGGTCTTCACGGTAAGGAAAGTGCGTACCTGTCCGCCGGCCGGCAACGTCTCTTCAACCGATTCGCTACGCCCCCGCTCCATGACACGCCGGTTCTCCTCAATGTGACGGGCGGCAATGTCGGGAGGGAAGATCGCGTGCTCGTCGCGTTCGAGCACCTGCTCCGCGGGCTTGCCAAACAGGCGTTCGGCGGCTTGGTTGAACAGCGTGAAGTGCCCTTTGCGATCAAGCGCGAAAATGCAGTCTTCTGAATGATCGGCAATCGTGCCAAGCAGGCCCAGCGCAGCCAGTCGTTCATGCTGTGCCTTCTGCGCAGCTGCAGCCACCAGCAGTTGCTGACGCTGACGTTGCAACACGACGAATGCGGCAGCCACGCCCAGCGCAAACAGGCCGGTCAGCACGATCCAGACCGCCTCTTTCAGCGCGTCGCGGTACAGCTCGCGTTTGTCTAGCTTGGCGAGCAGGAACCAATCCGTGCCCGCCACCGGCCGCACCACGCCCACTGCGGGCATGCCGTGGTAGTCCAGCCCTTCCTGCACGGTGCCGGCAGCGCCGATCAGGGCCAGATCGGGTAGGCGTCCGGCACCAGCGGCAACGCGCAAATTGCCGGCACCGCCGGTGCGATGGCGTAGTTCACTGAGATACAACACGTCCTTGCCTTCGCGCCGGAACAGCAAGGTTTCGCCGCTCTCGCTCGGCACTGGCCAGCTCTGCAAGGTCGGCAACAACCAAGCTTCGGGTTTGAGATGCAACACAATCAGGGGCGTGTTGCGATCGGGCTGGCTCGATCCTGCGAGCGGCGCAACGAAATCCAGCCGGAGCTGGCCAGCAACGCCGCGGTAGGGGCCAACATGCTCGATCTTGCCGCGTTCATGCACGCTGGCAACCGCACGCGCGAGCGCGTCGGCAATCTGGGTCGGCGCTTCGGTCGATCCCCACACGCGCCGCCCGTCTGCGTCAAACAGTGTGACGGCCGCAAAGCCCCGGCTATCGGCGAGCCAGCTCAGACGCCGCTTGAGTATGTCGCCAGCCTGCGCGTCCTGCTTGTGCTGCCAGCGTTGGTAGAGCTCGGCGAAGAACTGGCTGCTCTGCAGAAGCGCGGCGTCGCCGGCGACGCGTTCATGCACCCAGTCGGAGGTTTGCCGTGTGCGGAAGTCGGCAATCGCCTGCAGGCGATCGAGTTCCCGCGCCCTGTGCTGCTGCACTGCAACCGTCACCGCGACCGCGGTGACGGCGAGGATGAAGGCGGCAATGAACAGCAGCGGGCGAATCGGCTTTGAGACGCGAGCGTCGTCTTCGCGCGCCGCCGGATCGGGCTCTGCCATCCAGCGCCGCAGCAACGCCCATAGCATCAGCGAGGTGACAATGACGAATACCCAGCCCTTCACCGCGCTGATCAGCGCGAGCGCACCCGGGTCGCGCACCAGTAGTGCCAGCACGCCGTCCGACAGCAAGATCCAGAGTCCCGCGACCACTGCATAGCTCAACACCACACCGAGAATGTCGAACTGTGAAAGCGCTCGCGGGCCGGGCATGCGATACCTCAGTCGCTATCGTGGTGCTGTTCTGCGATATGCACGAATTCGTCGAAGCCCGCGCTGAAGGCATCGACGACATCCGGGTCGAAATGCGCGCCACGGCCACCGACGATAATCTCCCGCGCCTCCTCGAAGCTGAACGGCGGCTTGTACACCCGCCGCGTGATCAAGGCGTCGAACACGTCGGCGAGCGCCATCAGCCGGGCCGACACCGGAATCGCATCGCCGACGAGGCCGCCCGGGTAGCCACTGCCATCCCATTTTTCGTGATGCCCGCCGGCGATCTCTTTCGCTACCGAGAGAAATGCGACCGGCTGGTCAACATCGCGCTCGGCCAATTCGATCGCTTCAACCCCAAGCCGCGCGTGGGTCTTCATGATCAACCACTCATCTGGCGACAGCGGGCCTGGCTTGCGCAAGATCGCATCGGGAATGCCAACCTTGCCGATATCGTGCAGCGGCGCCGAACGCGTCAGCAAATCAATGTAGCGGGCGTCGAGCGTGTCGCAAAAACGCGGGTGATCCTGCAGCCGCGTCGCGAGCGAATGCACATAAGCCTGCGTGCGCAGGATGTGGTTGCCGGTCTCCGGGTCACGGGTTTCAGCCAGATGCGCAAGCGCGCGGATGCTTACAAGCTGAGTCAGATCGTTCTCATGCAAGCGGCGCGCCACTTCAGCTTCCAGCCAGGCGTTCTGGCCGGCAAGGCGATCACGCGCCTGCTTGAGTTCGAGCTGTGTGCGCACCCGCGCAAGCAGTAACGGCGGCACGATCGGTTTGGCGATGTAGTCCACCGCACCGGCCTCGAAACCGCGCAGTTCGTCCTCCACCTCGCCCATCGCCGTGACGAAGATGACGGGGATGGCCGCCGTCGCCGGATCAGCGCGCAGGCGTGCGAACACCTCGTGGCCGTCCATGCCGGGCATCATCACATCGAGCAAGATCAGATCGGGGCGGGGCGCGCTCGCAGCCACCGCCAACGCGCGCGCGCCGGAGGTCGCAGCACGCACCCGGTAATGGGGCTGCAGCAGCTCCGCGAGCAGGTCGAGATTCTCGGCTGCGTCGTCGACGATCAGGATGGTTGCACCGGGTGGTTTCAGCATCGCAGCCACGGAGAAGTTGCCACTGCGACGCTGCCGCGCCGCGGTCCATCATTCGATTACGGCCGCGGCTTGGATTCCTTGACCGCAAACAGGCCAACTTCGGTATAGCCCGCACAGCGGCGCCCCGATAGCAGAACGTCACCGCCGGCAGGCGCCGCGGCCGATTGACAGACTGCAGGCGGGCTGGCGGTTCGTGCAATGAACCAACGTATTGAACCCTGTTCAGCCGCTGACGCGTTCCTATACTCCAAACGCCCCATAAGGGCGACCCAGGCGGCCCCCGCAGCCCCCCACCCGGCATGCCCTTGCCCAAGCCGCCTGCTTCATGTCTGGTACAGGAGGATCACCCACACTCAACCTGAGGCTTGAGCGGCGGTCACTTTGCCGCCGCGCTTCGGCCCCGAATCGGAGGTAAGCGACATGGATACGCTAAACCTGGTTCAACACGAACTCGCGCGCTCGGATCTCCCTGCCTGGATGCTAAAGCCGGGCAAGGCAGAAACCTGGGTCACGGCGCTGCTTGTCGCGGGCTGGAGCCTGACCGCAGCGGGCATGCTTATCGCCGCCATAGTCCCTTGAAAGAAGAAGGGCCGCACCCGACATCGCAGCCAGGCGCGGCCCATGTCACTGCCCACGTCGACGCGGTGCTTCGTGTATGAGGGCTACGGCTGCAGCCCCTTCATACCAGCCGAGTTTGCGGCAGCCGCTCGTGCCGCCCGGCGCGCGTGCGGCAAAACGGACCGCACACACTCAGATCAATCGGATACTCGAGTCCAGAGCACAAATCCGCGTCACTTCGTCGGCGGTAGCCTGCGCACTGATGTGGGTGGTATCCACGAGCTGTGCGAAGTGCGGCCGCGCCATGCCCTCTGCGTGCATCCAGCGGATCCGCTCGCGCTCCCAGTCCGACAAGACCCGCGAACCGCGGGACGCGGCGTTCACGTCGGGCGCACACCACAAGGCCACACTGACAATGTTTTGCTCGGGTGCGAAGCGCGGCCGGATGAACGCATAGTCGGCATCGGACAACGGATACACGAACAGCACGTCCAGCCCGTGAGCCAGAAAGTTGTTCGCGACGTCGCAGGCGTTGGCCAGAGTGAGCGGGACCGCCTCGGTCAGCGGCATCCACGAAATGCAGGCGCGCAGGTCATCGACCTCGATGACCGCGAGCCGCTCGCATTGCGCCTTCAGCAGGGCGGCTACGGTCGTCTTGCCGGCATTCGGCGCGCCGGTCAGGATGATCAGGCGCGCCATGGCGGTCAGCTCATGCTGCTCGGCTTCACCTTCGGCGCCACCGCGCCGCCCTTGCGTGCGCGCTTGCCGACGCAGGCCTGGAGCGAAACGCCCTTCACTTCAACCGCTATTTCCTTGCCACCGCGGCCGATGCCGCTGATGGTGACGACTGGTTCGGCCGGGCAGGCGACCGCATTCAAGGTTTCCTTGTCGTCCAGCCCCATCACGATCACACCACGGCCGCGCGGCATGACCTTCATCTCGGCGCGCGGGAACCACAGCAGGCGACCGTTGGCCGACGCCGCGGCGATCCACTCGCCTTCACAGGGCATCGGGCGCAGCACTTCTTCGCCGGCTTCAAGCGTCATGAAGGCTTTGCCGGCACGGTTGCGGCCCGCAAGTTCGGACAAGGTGGTGATGAAGCCATAGCTGCCGGAGTTGGCGAAGAGGTATTCCTTCGCCGGGTCGCCGGAGAGCGCCTGCGCCACGCGCGCGCCGTTCTGCAGCTCGATCAGCGTGGTGAGCGGCACCCCGTCGCCGCGCCCGCCGGGCAGATCCTGGATGCGCACCGAGTAGGCCCGGCCCTGGGTGTCGATGATCAAGAGCGGCCAGGGCGTGCGTGTTTCGATGACGGCAAATTCGCCGTCGCCGGACTTGTAGGTCAGCGCCGCGCGGTCGACGCCGTGGCCCTGGCGCGCGCGCACCCAGCCGTTGCGCGAGAGGATCACCGTGACCGGTTCGTCGAGCACCGGCGCCTCGGCCGCCACCACCGCCTGCGCCGCTTCGATGAGCGTGCGGCGGTCGTCGCCGAACTTCTTCGTGTCTTCGACGATTTCCTTGAGGATCAGGCGCGTCATCGCGCCGCGGTCTTCGAGCAGCTCGACCAGCTTGGCGCGTTCGACGCGCAGCTCGGCCAGCTCCGATTCGATCTTGATGTACTCAAGCCGCGCCAACTGGCGCAGGCGGATCTCGAGGATGTCCTCGGCCTGGATCTCGCTGAGCTTGAAGCGCGCCATCAGCTCGGCCTTGGGCTCCTCGGCCTCGCGGATCACGCGGATCACCTCGTCGATGTGCAGCCAGACGATGGCGCGACCTTCGAGGATGTGGATGCGGCGATCGACTTCGCCAAGGCGATGCCGCGTGCGGCGCTCGACGGTGTCGAAGCGGAACGCGATCCACTCGTGCAGCACCGCCAGCAGGCCCTTCTGCGCCGGGCGGCCATCGCGGCCGATGACGGTGAGGTTCACCGACACCGAAGATTCGAGCGAGGTGTGCACCAGCAACACCCGCATCAGCTCTTCGGGGTCTTGCGTGCGGCTCTTGGGTTCGAGCACCAGGCGCACGGCCTCCTTGTCGGAGGACTCGTCGCGCGCGGTGTCGAGCACGCCGAGCACCAGCGCCTTGGTCGCCTTCTCCTCGGCGGAGACTTCCTTCTTGCCGGTCTTCGGCTGCGGGTTGGTCAGCGCCTCGATTTCGGAGAGCACCTTGGAGACCGACACGCCATGCGGCATCTCGTTGACGATGATGCGCCAAGCGCCGCGTGCGAGCGGTTCGACGCGCCAGCGCGCGCGCATCCGCAGGCTGCCGCGGCCACCGGCGTAGGCGTCGCGCAGCGCCTGCGGCGGCGAGATGAGCTGGCCACCGCCGGGGAAATCCGGCCCCGGCAACAGCGCCATCACTTCGTCCAGCGTCGATTCGGGCTTCTTGATCAGCAGCTGCGCCGCGGCCGAAACCTCGCGCAGGTTGTGCGGCGGGCACTCGGTGGCCATGCCGACCGCGATACCGGAGGCGCCGTTGAGCAGCAGCATCGGCAAGCGCGCCGGGAAGAGCTTAGGCTCCTGCCAGGCGCCGTCGTAGTTCGGCACGAAATCCACCGTGCCGCGGTCGATCTCGCCGAGCAGCAGTTCGGCCAACGGCGTGAGGCGCATTTCGGTGTAACGCATCGCCGCCGCGCCGTCGCCGTCGCGCGAGCCGAAGTTGCCCTGGCCGTCGATCAGCGGGTAGCGCAGCGTGAAGTCCTGCGCGAGGCGTACCGCCGCGTCGTACACCGCGGTGTCGCCGTGCGGGTGCAGCTTGCCGATCACGTCGCCGACCACGCGCGCGCTCTTCACCGGCTTGGCACCGGGGGCGAGGCGCATCTCGTGCATCGAGTAGAGGATGCGGCGCTGCACCGGCTTCATGCCGTCTTCCACCTGCGGCAGCGCACGGCCACGCACCACGCTCATCGCGTAGGCAAGGTAGGCGCGCTCGGCAAAGGCGGCGATCGGCAGATGATCGTCGGGCAGTTCGGTCAGCGTAGGCGGAGCGGGCGGCGCTGGCGGCTCGGCCGGCGTTTCGGCTTCTGGCTCGGTTGGGCGCGCGGCGTCTTCGCCAAAAAGGTCGAGCTCAGGACTGGATTCGGTGCCGGATTCGGGCTCGTTGTGCATGGGATAAGGCATCAGCTTCGGAAACAGCCGCGATTATCGCAGGTTGGTGCCGCCGGCCGGCGGCGGATGTGACGTGGCTCAGCTTCGGCCCGCAAAGCGAGGCGCTATGATTGATTTTCCTACGCGCCGGCACTCGCCCCGCGACCATCCTTACGGAGAACCGATCGTGAACACACGCCTCTGCGTCGTTTCCATCGCCCTGCTGTGCTTGGCAGGCCCTGTGGTGGCCCAGCAGTACGTCTACCCTGCCAAGGGGCAATCGGCGGAGCAACAGAAACAGGACGAAGCCGAGTGCTACACCTGGGCCGTCGGCCAGACCGGTTTCGACCCGGCCAAGCCGCCGGCGCAGGCCGCGGCGGCACCGGCCCCAGCTCCCGCGCCTGCGCCGAGTGGCGGCCGCGTTCGTGGGGCTGCGGCCGCGGCAACGGTGGCCGCAATCACGGATAACGATGTCGGCGATGCGGCCGTCGCCGGCGCGGTTGCCGGCGGTGCCGCTCAGCGCGGGCAGCGCCGCCAACAACAGCGCGCGAGCCAGCAACAGGCGACGCAACAGCAGCAGGCGGCCCAGCAGCACACGGCGGATCAGACGGCTGGGTTCAACAAAGCGCGCGCAGCTTGCCTGGAAGGGCGCGGCTACACGATCAAGTAAGCCCGAACTGGCATACTCCAGCGGCCGTTCCGCAGCTTGCGGAGCGGCCGTTTTCGTTCACATGCACCCGCACGGAGACTCTTTAGATGGAATGGCTCGCCGACCCCAACGCCTGGATAGCCCTCGCCACACTGACTGCGCTGGAGATCGTGCTGGGCGTGGACAACATCATCTTCATCTCGATCCTCGTCGGCCGCCTGCCCGAAGCCCAGCGCAACGTCGCGCGGCGCTTGGGCCTGCTGCTGGCGATGGGCACCCGTATCGCACTGCTAGCATCGCTGGCGTGGATCATGCGGCTGACCGATCCAGTGTTTGTCGCCCCAATCGTCGAACAAGGCATCTCGGGCCGCGACATGATCCTGATCGGCGGTGGCCTCTTCTTGCTTTGGAAGAGCGTGCACGAGATCCACAACTCGCTGGAAGGCGAGGACGAGGCCCAGCACGCTGGCGCTGCACGCGCGGCGTTTGCTTCGGTGCTGGTGCAGATTGCGATCATCGACATCGTGTTTTCGCTCGACTCGGTGATCACTGCCGTCGGTCTGGTAAGCAACCTGTCGGTCATGGTGACGGCGATCGTCGTGTCGGTAGGCGTGATGATGTTCGCCGCGAAGCCGATCGGCGATTTCGTTGACCGCCATCCGACGGTCAAGATGCTCGCGCTGTCCTTCCTCGTGCTGGTCGGTGTCACGCTGATCGCGGAGGGTTTCGACACGCATGTACCGAAGGGCTACATCTACTTTGCGATGGCTTTCTCGGTGTGCGTCGAGATGATCAACATCCGCTTGCGCAAACGGATCACCGCACCAGTGCATCTGCGCAAGGATCTGCCGGATTGATTGCCGCAATCAGGCTGAAAAAAGGCCCCGCAGTGCGGGGCCTTTTCATTCGTGCGCGGGCGATTTGATCACTGTTGCTGCACACGGACCACATAGTTGCGGCCGTAGTTGTTGTCCCAGTAGGTCTGGCCATTCACGGTGTAGCCCACCGCGTATTCGATGCGGGTGGCGCCTGCCGGTACGTTGAGGCCATACGCCCATTCTTCGACGCCGTACTGGTTCGGGTTCGTCGCGCTGCTGTAGTAGCTGCGCCAGAAATCACCGTTCCATACCGCCCAGGCCGATTGCGTCGTCTGCCAGCCATCGGTGGTGTAACGAATCTCCACTTGGCGGTTGGCACCGATGTTCTTCACGCTCGCGCTGCCATAGTAGCGATTGCCATACACGGTGACCGGGTTGCCGGTATCGACGAAGCGCGCCAGCACCGGTGCGGAAGGGATCAGGCTGCCCGAATCCTTGGCCTGGCGGTAGTTCTGCCCGCCGTTGTTGTCCCAGTACTCGACGCCGTTGACCTTGTAGCGCAGCGCAAACTCCAGATCCCAACTCGCGTACGTAAGCCCGGCTTCGTTGCTGTCGGTGAAGTTGCCCGCCCACACTTCGCGGCCCGCGTCGGCGGGGCGGCTGTAGGCAAGCGGCACATCGATCCAACTGCCGTCCGGTTTTTTCAGGTGCACATAGACCTGCTTGGCGTAGGCAAGATTCTTCACCAGCGCTTCGAAACGCACCGACTGCAACCCTACCTGGTAGTAAGCCGAAACCGTGCTCTGCGAACGCAGCAGCTTGATCTCATCGGCGGCAAAGGCCGCACTGCAAGCGATGAGCGCTGCAAGTGCAATAAGGATTCGTTTCATGATTGCCTCCTGGCAGGGGCGTGAGCGCGCCTCGCCGGGCGGGCGCTTACGTCACGTATTTGATGGGGGCCGGCGCGCGGATCGCGCGCCCGGCATCGCACGCGGCACGGCGAACCGTGCCGCGTGGATCGGCAGGATCAGTACTGCTTAAGCGGCTGCAGATAGTTGCGGCCGTAGTTGTTGTCCCAGTAGGTCGTGCCTTTCACGATGTAGCCGATCGCGTACTCGACCTTGGTCGCGGTGGTGCCGACGTCGAGCTCGTAGTTCCACTCTTCCGAGCCGTACTGGTTCGGATTCGGCGCGCTGCTGTAGCCACCGAACCAGAAGCTGCTGCTGAAAGTGCCCCAGGCCGTTTTGCTGGTCTGCCAGCCATCGGTCGAATACACCACCTTGACCTGCTTGTTCGGCGACAGGTTCTTCAGCGTCACGCTGCCGTACAGGCGACCGCCATAGACATAAGCGGCGTTGTTGAGGTCATAGACACGCGCCAGCACGTTGGTGCCGAACAGCATGCTGCCGGTGTCGCGGCCCTGCTTGTAGTTCTGGCCGCCGTTGTTGTCCCAGTACTCGGCGCCATTCACCAGATAGCGCAGCGCGAACTCGAGGTCGAAGGTCTTGAAGCTGGGGCCGGTGTTGGTGTCGTTCGGGTCGGTATAGCTGCCGGCCCAGACTTCACGGCCAGCGTCCGCAGCGCGTTGGTAGGAAAGCGGGACATCGGTCCAGCTGCCATCGGGGCGCTTGAGGTGCACATATACCTGCTTGGCGTAGGCCAGGTTCTTCAGGATCGCTTCGAAGCGGACGCTCTGGCTGCTGATGCCGTACTTCGATGACACGGTGCTCTGCGAGCGCAGTAGCTTGATTTCGTCGGCAGCAAATGCCTGCGCGGCGAGCAGAAGCGCTGCCACGGCAATGATCAGTTTCCTCATGATGACCTCTGTATTTTTGATTGGGGGGAAAGCGTTCTTCGACGCCTGCAAGCGACAGGGTGACGTGTCGTTTGCAGGCAGCAGTGTGCCGTTCGCCTTCGCGGCGCCTTGTCGAAAACTGCGCTTTTCGCGCAAACCCCACTAGAAGATTTTTATGACCCGAACGGGATATTCAATTTGACTTGTGCGACGCAACAACTCCGTTGCTACGCTGTCACTTGTCATGCGGGTGAAATCAGGTCGAGGCAGCGAAACCCGCGCCAGCGCTTGCGCTACGCCTTGTCGTTGGCGTCGGGGGCGACGAGCGGCAAGGTCACAACGAAGCAGGCCCCTTCGCCGGGCGCGCTATCGACATCAATGCGCCCCCCCAGCACACCGCTGACCAGGTTGTAGACGATGCTGAGCCCGAGGCCACTGCCACCACGCCCGAGCTTGGTAGTGAAGAAGGGGTCAAAAATCCGCTTGAGTTGCTCTTGCGGAATCCCGACACCGTCGTCCCGGCACGACAGCGTGCAGCTCGCCACGCCCGAGCGTGCAGCAGTGATGCGCAGATGGCCATCGGTGCGCCCCTCGAAGGCATGGATCAGCGCGTTGTTGATGAAGTTGGTGATGATCTGGCCGAGCGGGCCGGGGTAGCTGTCGAGCAGCACCCCCTCTTCCAGATCCAGTTCAATCTCGACGCCCTGGTGTCGCATCATCGGCGCCATCGTTGCGACAATCTCGCGCACCGTCGTCGCGAGATCGAATTCGCGCCGCTTTTCGCTGACGCGGTCCACCGACACCTGCTTGAAGCTCGCCACCAAATCGTGAGCACGCTCCAGGTTGCGCGTCAGCAGACTCGCCGCATCGCTCACGTTGCCCGCGTAGTCGATCAACGCGGAGCGCCGTAACTGCCCCTCCTCCACGTCGCGCTGCAACCGACGTGACTGCGCCATCAAGGTGCTCGCCACGGTCACGCTGTTACCGATCGGGGTGTTGAGCTCGTGCGCAATGCCGGCAACGAGCCCGCCCAGCGCGATGAATTTCTCCGAGCGGATCAGCTCATCCTGCGCCAGCTGCAGGCGTTCCAGCGCCTGGCTCAATTCTGCGGTACGCGCCTGAACCCGCGCTTCCAGCGTGGCATTCAGCGCTTCAAGCGCAGCGCGCGATTCGCGCAAACGCAAGTCACCATGCGCAAAGGCGCGAGCAAGCTGGCCAATCTCACCGGTTGCGCCAGTCGGCAGAATCGCCTGTTCGCCCGTGCCGATACGCTCCGCCGCATCAGTGAGTTGCATGATTGGCTTCGCGATGCGCGCGGACACCAGCCAAGCGGCGCCGACAATCAGCAAGGTCACCATCAAGCCCAGCGCAGACACCGCGGTGGTGACTCGTGCGTAGGGGGCAAGGTAGGCAGAGGCCGGCTCCGCAAGCGCAAGTCGCCACGGCGCGGTGGTCAAGGCTACTACGGCAACGCGCTCTTTCACGCCGTCGCCATTGAGATCGGCCCAGTTCACGCCGTCAAGCAAGGAGTCCGGCACACGCCGAACCGAGGCCACATCGGCATCGATCCGCCGTTCGGCCTTGAGTCGCAGCAGACTACCCGGGTCGCCACCGTAGACAACGCGCCCCTGCAGTCGGCCATCTTCACCATGGGCGATCGCCACGCCCGCGCTGTCAAACAACACACTGAAACTGCCGCCGGTGTCGCGAGCCTGATCGCGCCGTACGAACTCCTGCAGGCGTGCCGCCGAGATGCGCAAACGCAGCACGCCAACCACACGACCACCGCCATCGTGGATCGGCACCGACGCCCACAAGGTCGCGCCTGCAGCGTCGAAGAAGGGGCCGGCCAGGCTGGGCAAACCCGAATCCACCGTCTGACGGAACCACAGGTTATCGGCCTCACTGGCCCCCACACGCCCAAGTTCGGTATCCACCATGACGCGACCATCGCGGTCGAGCAGCGCTGCGGAACCAACATGGATCGGGTCCTTGATCACCGTGTTGCGCAGCGTCTCGACGAGCTCGGAAATCAATAGCGCACGGCGCTCGTCGTCGGCTGCCAGGTAGCGGCGCAGGGCCGGCAGATGGCTGTCGGCGCGCAGCCCATCCAGCGTTGCCGCGGCAAAGGTATCCACCGCGGCGGCCACTTCCCCTGCGCGCACCAGCAGCGCACGGTCTTCCTGCTCGGTACGGGTGTACTCGTTCGCGCGCAGCGCGATCCAGCCGGCCACGTAGAGCGGCACCAGTGCGACGAGCGCAAGCGTCACAAGGAGCTGGCCGCGGATCTTCATGGCAGCATGCGCGCGTCGATCAATGAACCGGGGTCGGGGCGTCGCAGCAGATAGCCGCGCGCCACGAAATGGTCGATGTACTGGTCCGCCACATGCAGGATCGAACTGTCCGTATCACCGTGACGAAACTTGGCACGGTTTTCCGCAAGCCCAAGCAGGCGCATGCCGTTCCGGCTGACGTCATCGGTGCGTCCCTTCAATAGCACCAGCAAGCGTTGATCGCCTTCGGCCGGGTGGCTGTTCCACCACTCCTGCGCGCGAAACCACGCCGCCACGACCGCCCGCACCGCATCGGGCCGTTGCTGCAGCACGGTGTTGTGGAAGATCAGCCCGTCGATAATCAACCCCGGCGTGTCGGACGTCGAAAAAACCGCCTCGAACCCCTTCTTGCGCGCCATGGAGACGTAGGGCTCCCAGCAGTGCCCGAGGTCGATCTCGTTACGTTCAAGCAACTCCGGCACCGACGAGGCATCAGCGTTGACGAGCTTCACATCGTCAAACGTCAGCCCGTAGCGCGCCAGGAAGCGCAGTACCAGCAGCTCGCCGAAGCCGCCCAGCGAGGTGCCGACGCGCTTGCCGCGCAGCCAAGCGGCATCCGGTGAGGCATGTCGGGCCAGCAGCACATCGCCCCCAACGGATTCGTCGGAGGCGAGCACCATGCGCACATCGGGCGAGGTCCGGGTCAGCGTGACGACATCGCCCAACGATACACACACGCCGTCGTAACGGCCGGACGAGAAGTCGCTGAGCAGCCGGCGGGTATTTTCCGGCAGCGTGATCTCGACCTCGACACCGGCTGCTTTCAGATAACCCAACTCGCGCGCGAGCAGCAAAGGGTAATAGCCCGCCCACAAGTCGATCGCGATCCGCAACGGGGGCTGGCCGGCCGGCGTTGCGGGGCTGCGCTCGCAGCCCGCAAGCACCGTGGCCGCGGCACAAAGCGCCGCCTGCAGCACGCGGCGGCGCGGCAACGATATCGAAGCTCCCCCTTCCATGCCCCAGCCTTTTCTCCCTGACATCCGATCAGACTACGGCATACACACGGCTACGCTTTAATTCGCGCTCATTCAGCCGCGGGCGCAACCCGCGGCATCACGATCCGGAAGAGCGCGCCCTCGCCGGGCCGACTCTCGACATGGATGCGGCCGCCGAGCACACGGGTGACGAGGTTGTAGACGATATGCATGCCGAGGCCACTACCACCACGTCCGAATTTGGTCGTGAAGAAGGGGTCGAAGATCTTGCGCAAGGTTTCAGCGTCCATGCCGCAGCCATCGTCACGGCAGCACAGTTCGGCGGTGCCATCCGGCAGCGCGGCAGAGCTGATCACCACCTGACCCGCCTCGCGCCCCTCGAAGGCATGCAGCATTGCGTTATTCACCAGGTTCGTGACGATCTGGCCGATCGCGCCGGGGTAGCTGTCCATCGGCACACTGGAGAGAACAAGCTCAAGCCGGCCAACCTGGCCGCGCAATCCCGGCGCCAGTGTCTGCGTGACCTCGCCCACCACGTCGGCCAGATCAAAGCTGCGGCGCGCTTCGCTGACACGGTCCACCGACACCTGCTTGAAGCTCGTCACCAAGGTGCGCGCACGCGCCAGATTGCGTTCGATCAGGTTGGTGGCGTCCTGCATCGCCTGAACATAGGCCTCCAGTTGCGACCGCCGCAGCTGGCCAGCGCCCATCTCGGAAACCAGACGGGCCGTCAGTTCGCTGATTGTGCTGGCCACGGTGACGCTGTTGCCGATTGGTGTATTGAGCTCATGCGCAACGCCCGCGACGAGCCCGCCAAGTGCCACGAGTTTTTCCGAGCGGACCAGTTCGTCCTGCGCCAGTTGCAGCCGCGCAAGGGTCTCGCGCAACTCGGTGGTGCGTTGCTCGACGCGGGTTTCGAGCGAGGCGTTAAGTGCTTCGAGCGCCTGGCGCGCGCGCTCGGTCTCGGTGACGTCCACGCAAGTCCAGATCGCCAACGGGCGGTCCCCCGCCTCGAAGGCCCGCGCGAAGATCCGCAAGCACAGCGGGCCCTGAGCGGTATCGAGTGTCGCCAGTGCATCGACATTGCGAGCGGTGTCCAACATGCCCGCCAAGTGCTCGAAATCTGGATAGCGAGCGTCGCCGCGCAGCGCAGCAAGGCATTGCCCCGGCAGTGCGCGCGCATCGTCACCAAACTGTGTGATGAAGGCTGCGTTGAGGTCCACGATCTCGCCGCCAGCACGGTCAGACAACAACAGGGGGAGCGGTGACAGATTGAACAACGCGGCAAAGCGCGATTCACTGATCTGCAGACGACTCGCGGTGGCGCGCTGCTCCTCCACCTGTGCAGCGAGGCGCGCGAGCGTGTCTTCGAGCCGCTCCGTCATGGCCTGGATCGCACGCGCCAGACGCCCCACTTCACCACCGGCCTGTACCGGCAAGCGGGGCGCCGGCCCCGCTAGCCCGACCTGATCGGCGAGGGCAGTCAGACTGACAATCGGCGCCGCGATTCGCCCTGCAGCAAACCAAGCCGCGAGCAGCAACAGCACCGTCAATACCGCACCGAGCAGGAGGATGGTCGTGATTTCGGCGCGCGAACCCGATTGCCAGACCGCCTCGGGCACGAGTACGACAAGGCGCCAAGCAGTGTCACGCACGTCTACGACAGCAACGCGCAACCGATCGGCCCCGGTATCAACCCAGGCAAGCTGCGCGCTCTGACTGAGCGTTGGCAATTGCCCGGCAAGACGCTCGATCGCACCCTCGGGCGCGAGCAGGCCGGCCTGCCGCAGTCGCTGGTCGGACGCAGCGTCACCGCCGACACGTGCACGCAACACCCATTCCGGTCGCCCACTGTGCGCCACGACAACGCCCTCCCGCCCCAGCACCAGGACACGGCGCAGCGTGACTTCGTTGAGCGTGCCACGCCAGACGATCGCCTGCAGCCGGGCCGCCGAAACCCGCAGACGTAGCAGGCCGATGATGTGGCCGCGCGCGTTGCGCACCGGCTGGCAAAAGTGGATGAAGGGTGTACTCGCGCCCGCCGCAATGCGCGGCCCCGTCAAGGTGCCAAGCCCGCTGTCCAGCGCAAGCGCCGCGCACGGACTGGCCTGTGTCGGATCGCGCTGAGCCTGCGCGAGTGCGGTGTCACCCAGCACCTGACCATCCGCATCGAGCAGCGCCGCCGACATGACATGGATCGGGTCCTTTACCGCCACGCTGCGCAACGCGCCGCGCAGCTCCGCCTGCATTGCCACGCGCGTGCTCGGCTCGGCCGCGAGGTAGCGCTCGAAGATCGGCTGCCCGGCATCGGCGCGCAACGCTTCAAGCGAGCCG
The DNA here is from genome assembly GCA_945957295.1 of uncultured Uliginosibacterium sp. Lineage (GTDB taxonomy): Bacteria > Pseudomonadota > Gammaproteobacteria > Burkholderiales > Rhodocyclaceae > Niveibacterium. The sequence goes on along the minus strand of CAMFLH010000019.1, from coordinate 16,060 downwards.
CGCACGAATGCCTCGACGTCCGCCGCCATCTCGTTGGCGCGCGACGTAAGCGCCGCATCTTCCCGCTCGGCGCGGGCGGCCGCGTTGTTTCTCAGCGCCAGCCAGCCGGCCAGATAGAGCGGCACCAGGGCCGCCACGATCAAGACCAGCAGCAGGCGGGTTCGGATATTCATGCAAGAAAATCCGCGTCGAGCAGTTCGGAGGACGCTGGGCGTCGCCCGATCAGGCCGCGTGCGACGAAGTGATCCGCATAAAGTTCGGCCACATGGTGAAGCGAATCCTCTGTAGTACCAGGGCGGAATTTCGCGCGGTTGTCCTCACGCGTCAGCAGACGGATCGCCATCCGAACCACCTCACTGGTGCGACCAGCAAGCAGGCGCCGGAGAATTGGCTCCGCGTCGAGCTCATAGCGATTCCACCAATCGACGGCTTCGAACCACGCAGCAATCAGCGCCCGGATCTCCGCCCCGCGTCGCTGCAGCACCGAGCCGTGACAAATCAAACCGTTGACCACCAGCCCTGGCGTGTCACGGCTGGAGAAGACCTCGACAAAGCCCTGCTCACGCGCCTGCGCAACGTACGGCTCCCAGGTGTGACCATAGTCGATCGCGCCGCTCGCAAGCTGTGCCGGCACCTCGGAGGCATCCACCTGCACGAGTTCGATGTCGCCGAGCGACAGCCCGTAGCGGCGGGCAAATCGCAGCACCAGGAGTTCACCGAAACCGCCCAGCGAGGTACCAATGCGGGCGCCTCGCACATCATCGACGCGCGATGGCGAACCCTTGCCGAGGATACGGTCTGCGCCGATCGATTCGCCCGAGGCCAGCACCATGTGGATGTCGGGCGTCGCGCGGGTCAGCGTGATCATGTCGCCGAGCGACACGCAGACGCCGTCGTAGGAGCCCGCCGCAAAGTCCGACAGCAACTGGCGGGTGTTTTCGGGGATCACCACCTCGACGTCGACGCCATGCGCCTTGAGCAGCCCCCGTTCGCGCGCGAGCAACAGGGGATAGTGTCCGGCCCACAGATCGATGGCGATGCGCAGTGGCCGCTTTGCGGCCTCCGCCGCCAGATCGGGTTGGCACGCGGGGAGTGTTGCCAGCGCTAAACCGCCGAGCCCGGCCGAAACCAGGCGGCGACGTGTCAGGCTAGGCAGTGTTCCGGGCGCGCACCGATGCATGCCCGGGAGTACGGCATCCGCCGTGCCGGACTTGAGGGCGACGGGCGATGACTGAGCGGTCGCCCCGGCCGCGCAGCCGTCCGGGCTAAGGCCTTACAGGTCGGCTTCGACCAGATTGCCCTTGGCTTCCATCCATGCGCGACGGCCGGAGGCTTCGCCCTTGCCCATCAGCAGGTCGAACAGCTCGGTGGTCTCGCCCAACGCGATGTCGTCCATCGTCACCGGCAGCACGCGGCGCGTCGCCGGGTCCATTGCGGTTTCCTTCAGCTGCTCGGGGTTCATCTCGCCGAGGCCCTTGAAGCGGCCGATCTCCAACTGCTCGGGCTTGACGCCTTCCTTGACCAGCCGGTCGCGCACCGCGGCCAGCTCACGTTCGTCGAGGCAGTACAAGCGCCGCGCCGGGCGCTTCTTGCCGGAGGCCGGCACGTCCACGCGGTAAAGCGGCGGCAGCGCGATCCACACATGGCCGCTGGCGACCAGACGCGGGAAGTGTCGCAGGAACAGTGTCAGCAGCAGGGTCTGGATGTGAGAGCCGTCGACGTCCGCATCGGCCATGATCACGACCTTGCCGTAGCGCAGGTTCGCGAGCACGGTGTCCGGTGCTTCCGGCGTATGCGGGTCCACGCCCAGGGCCACCGCGATGTCGTGGATTTCGTTGTTCGCAAACAGCCGGTTGGGGTCAATCTCCCACGAGTTCTGCACCTTGCCGCGCAGCGGCAGGATCGCCTGCGTCTCGCGCGAACGCGCGAGCTTGGCCGAGCCGCCGGCCGAATCGCCTTCGACGAGGTACAGCTCGTTGTCGTTGATGTCCTCGCTCTCACAATCGGAGAGCTTGCCGGGCAGCACCGCGACGCCGGAGGTCTTCTTCTTCTCGACCTTCTGCGCGTCCTTCAGGCGGCTCTGCGCCTGCTTGATCGCGAGTTCGGCAATCGCCTTGCCCTGCTCGACGTTCTGGTTCAGCCAGGCTTCGAACAGCGGCATCACCATCGTGGAGACCAGCTTCACCGCTTCGCGCGAGTTGAGCTTCTCCTTCACCTGGCCCTGAAACTGCGGGTCGAGCAGGCGGGCGGAGAGCAGGAAGCTCATCTTGCCGCACACATCGTCCTGCTGCAGCTTCACGCCGCGGGGCAGCAGCGCATGGTGGTCGACGAAGGATTTCACCGCTTCGAACACGCCGCCACGCAGGCCGGATTCATGCGTACCGCCATTCACCGTCGGGATCAGGTTCACATAGCTTTCGCTGCCGACGAAGCCGTCGAACCACGCGAAGGCCCAAGCTGCACCCTCGCCCGGCGCGAAGTCCTCATCCTGGCCCGCGTACTTCTCTTGCGCGAACACCGGCACCAGCGGATCGACGCCGCCGGCCATCTCGCGCAGGTAGCCGGTGAGGCCGTCGGCGTAACGCCATTCGGTCTTCACGAAGCTGCCGTCGGCCTGCTCCACTTCCAGCGTTACCGTCACACCGGGCAGCAGCACGGCCTTGGAGCGCAGCAGGCGTTCGATCTCGGCCAGCGAGGCGCGCGGCGCATCGAAATACTTCGGGTCCGGCCACACATGCACCCGCGTGCCGGTCTGCTTGCCGCAGGGGCCGGTCTCGACCAGTTCGCTGATCGCGCGACCGCCATCGGCGAACTCGACATGCCAGGCCTTGCCCTCGCGCCGCACATCCACCGCAACCTTGGTCGACAGCGCTGTCGTCACCGCCACGCCAACGCCGTGCAGACCGCCCGAGAAGGCGTAGGCCGAGGCGCCGGAGGTTTTGTCGAACTTGCCGCCAGCGTGCAGCACCGTATAGGCCAGCACCACCACCGGCACCCCTTCCACAGGGTGCAGGCCGACCGGGATACCACGGCCGTCGTCCGTCACCGCCACCGAGCCGTCGCGGAACATCGCCACGTGGATGCGCTTGGCGAAGCCGGCCAGCGCCTCGTCCGCGGCGTTGTCGATCACCTCCTGGATGATGTGCGCCGGCGAATCGGTGCGGGTGTACATGCCGGGGCGCGAGCGAACCGGCTCAAGCCCTTTGAGGACGCGGAAGGAGGATTCGTTGTAGGTCATGCGGGAACGGCCTGATGCGGAAACTGGCGTGGATGGTAGCAAATGCGCGACACCAAACCGCCCCTTCAGCTACCGACCGCGCCGGCCGGCGCAAAACCGATCGCGGCGTCGGTGAGCCTTGCGCGTACGCCAACCAGGCCGTTCGACAGCAAACGCTGCTGCGCCGCCAGATCCTGCGCTTCGACCCAGACCAGGGCCGCCTCGTCGCCAAGCGTTGCCACCCGATCCGACGGCCGCCAGAAGATGTGCCGCAGCGAGCCATCGGTCTGCACACCGAGCCAGACGAGCGCAAAACCGCGCTCGACCACCGCCTGGCGTGACGCATGGTTCGCCGGCGCAGCGCGCACCAGCAGATCGGGTTTGCCCAGTGCCGCTGCGCGGGCGATGCGGGCTTCGATCAAGGTGCCGTGCAATCCAAGGCGACGGTGTTCGGGCGAGACCATGGCCGCCGACAACAGCGCCACGCTCGCAGCGCGGCCAGGCGGCCAACCGAGGTCGTTCGCGTAGTTACCGACATCGCCTGCACGCGGCAAGGTCAGCGCGCCGTAGGCCACCAGCGTCTCACCCAGGAACACGCCCAGGCTCTCGCCACGCTCGCCAAAGTGATTGGCGAAAAAGACCTCCGGGCCGCCCGCCAGGCGGAACATCGATACATCGCGCAGCGCCGCCATCACCACACCGTATAGCCGCATCAACGCCGGCAGATCGGCCGGAGAAAGACCTCGCTGGTGGCAATCATCGGCGGGCACAGTACGCTTCATCGTGTTGGTTCCACGGCGGGTTTGGCCGGTGCGGAAAAATCCGCGTCCAGCATTTCAGCGTAATTGAACATCGCCAGCGGCGGCAGCAAGCCGAGCCGCCGCGCGACTGTCAAGCGGATCTGCAGCGAGAAGCGTGTCAGCGTCTCGACCGGAATGCGGCTCGGCGACTGCTTGTTGACCAGAATCTGTTCGGCCTTGTAGCCGGCGAACTGGCCTACGGTGTAGTAGCGGCTCACCAGCCCGGCCAGCGCCCCTGCCGCCATCAGCGGTTCGGTCGACGCGAAGGCCGGCAGGCCCGCTTGCTGAGCCGCTGGCACCACGAGACCTTTCGCCTGCGTGCTGAGGAAGGAATCCGGCGGCAGATACAGCCATTCGGCACCGGCACGCCGGAGTTCGCCGATCAAGCCCGGGACACCGTCGGGCGTGGGCTTGCCTGCCGCGTCGGTCGCGAACGCGCGCGCCTGCACAGTGAAGCCGCGCCGCCGCCCCTCGGCGCGCAAATCGTCGAGCACGGCCAGCGCATTCGGTTCGTTGGGTGAGTACAGCAGGCCAACGCAGCGGAACGCCTTGTAGGCTGACATCACCTTCATCTGCGCAGCGAGGCTGGCGACATGACTGACGCCGGTAACGTTACGCCGTGACGACTGCATGCTCGGCACGATGCGCGCATTCACCGGCGCAGCAACGAGGCTGAACACCACGGGAATGTCGGTGATGTAGCGCGCCGGATCGGCCTGATCCCACGGGCCGACAATACCCAGCGTGACGCCCGAACCCCAGGTGTAGACGAGGTCTGGCCGCACGCGGCGGATCTCCTCGACCAGCGCGGGTAGGCGAGCAGTGTCGAGCGCGATGTCGCGATAGGTGATCTCAACCGGAATGCCGCGTTCGGCAAAGTAGTCGGCGAAGCCGCGTTCCACCTCGGTCGCGCCGCGGTAAGTCACCGCGTAAATGCGAAAAGGGCGAGCCGCCAGCGCCGGCGACAGCCACGCCACAAGGCATATCAACACCACCATCGAGCGCGCCTTCATGCGCGCACCGCCACAACTTGCGTGCCGCGCATGGCGCCTGCCAGCAGCAGGAACAGCAGTCCACACGCAAGCACCAGGGCAGCGATCAACGCAAAGGCACCGGCGTGGCCAAAACTCGCCACCAGCCCCCCCGCGAGCAGCGGGCCGCTGGCATTGCCCAGGCGCTCGATCAGACGGTACGCACCGAACAGCGCGGCGCTGCCATGCTCACGGATCTCTTCGGCGCACGCCAGCGAGAGCAGGCTGCTCTGCGCCGCAATCGACAGCCCTTGGCCCAAACCCAGTAATGCCATCGCCAGAAACACAGGCGCCACGCCGCTCCACAGCAAAAGTCCGAAGCCGCCGAGCGCCGAGACACACAGCCCGCCTCCAACCAACAGGGCTTGCGAAACGCCACGTTCGGCCAGATGCGCGGCCCACGGCAGGACCAACACCAGCACCGCTGCGTAGACCATCAGCGCCCGACCGGCCGCGGCGGTCGGTGCGCCGAGCGAGACGACGTAGATCGGCACCAGGTAGAAACAGAAACTGGCGAGGATCAGCTTGGCCGGCACTGCGGCCAACACGGTGATGTGCAAAAAACGCCGCTCGCCGAGCACACGCACAACGTCACGCCAGCTCAAGCGCGGGCTCGCGATGACCGCCCCACTCGCATCGCGCGGCAGCAAACGCACCGCCAGCACCGCGGCCAGCGCCACCGCCGCAGCCACCGCGAAGCCTGCCCGCGCGCCGACATGGTCCGCAAGAATGCCCCCGAGCGGCGGGCCGCACACCGCCGCTACCATGATGGCGCCAACGAACAACGCAAAACCACGCGTACGCTCGGCCTGTGTGGTGTGTGCGATCACAACGCCCTGCGCCGCGACGAAGACCGTGGCATAGCCCAGGCCACACAGCGCGCGCCAGGCAATGAACGCATGAAAGCCCTGCGCGAGCGCGGCGCCAGCAAGGCCCACCACTCCGACCAGCGCGCCCCACTGCATCGCACGGCGCAGGCCAACACGTTCGCTCCAGCTCGCCAGCGGCGCCTGACCAAGCGCAACGACGAGCATGAACACCGTGATCGGCACGCCAACCGCCACATCGGTCGACACGTTGACGCTGGCGCCCAGCAAAGCCCGTGCAAAGCCGGGCACGAAGGCGCGCGTCAATTCCTCGGCGAGCATGAAAAGGAATAGCGGCACCCGCATGCGTGCAAGAACGGCACCGCCGCTGGCGGGGGCGGCGCCGAGGCGCGGATCAGTCGCAGTGATGAACTGCAACAGTTCGCGCGTGAGAAACGCCGCAACGACGAACACCACCGCCAGATCGAGCAGGACTTCGAACAGGATGCTGCGCAGATAGGCCGCACTGACGCCCACCTCGACGCTGCCTAGCGGATGTGCCGCATCGCCGATCGGCACACGCACCCCCGCCTCCAGCGTGTGCTCACCTACGGCAAAGCGCGGCACTCCGCGCGTATCGAGAATTGCCAGCCTTGCCAGCTCCGGGTGCTGCCGCCGCACATCGGCCAGATGGGCTTCCACGCCAACGAGCTCCGGCATCTGAATGCCGTAGTGGATTGCCGTGCCGACCAGCTCGCCAACCGAGCGTGCAACGACCGCCGCCTTGCGCGCGAGTTCCGGCTGCAGGTTGGCGTCGAACGCACGCTGTGTCGCCCACGAAACACCACCCAGCCCCAACACCGCCACGAGCAGGATCGCGCCTGCCAGACGGGCCTGCAGCGGCGCGGAGTGTCCTTGCGTGCCGTCGTCGCGCGCCCGTGCGCCGTGCCTTGCGCTCCACGTACGCAGCACACCCCACACCGCCAGCATCGCGAGCAAGGCGGAACCCGCGCCGCCGACGAGCGCGATCCGGAGCAGCGCAGCGCGCATACGCTGCAGCGCTTGTTGCTGATCGGCAGTCGTGTAGCTGACCGCGACGCTACCCTGCGGCACATCGAAGCTGTTGCGCAATCGGAGGCCTTGCACCGCAAAGCCCGCCGCGACGAGGTGCCAGACCTCGCGCGCGTCGCCGGCCGCAGCCAGCCAGGTCGCGGGCACAGTCGTTCCGACCGCCCGCGCATCAGTGCTGAAACGCACGCGACCCGCGGTATCGAAGATGGAGATTGCCTGGATTGCAGCGTCGGCCTGCCGTTCGCGCGCCAGCAGATCGGGCACTGCCGCAGCACTGGCCAGCGGCAGGCCCAAGGCGAGTGAGGCCTGTACCCCTTCCCGCACCGCCGACGCTGGCACGGCCATGCGCGAGCGAGCGGCTGACTCCACCGCCGACTGGAACTTGAAGTAGTTGAGGAAGGCGCTCATGCCCACGCCAAACAGCACCACCAGCACCGCAACCGCAAACAGGCGGGCCAGCGGTGCAGCGGCAGACTCGGCGATTTCGGTGGGCGACCGATTCGCGTGCATGGAACGCACTCCCGGCGCAGGTTTGAACTATCGTAGCACCCGTGCCGCCAACCACCGGAAGCCGCAACGCGCGATGGACGACCAGAAAACCGTGCTGCTCACGCCCGCTGCCCTCGCCGCCGAACGCGACCGTGCAGCCGCGGGGCTGAACGCCGCGTCGGACGACTCGACCGTCGTGCTGCCAGCCAATGCAGCCGCCGCGGCAATGCAGGCGGTGGCAGGGCCTGTGCCGATCGCGTTGCCGGCGGGTTACCGGCTGCACGAGTACCGCATCGACGCAGTGCTCGGCCAAGGTGGCTTCGGCATTACCTACCTCGCGACCGATGTAAATCTGCATGCTTCGGTGGCGATCAAGGAGTACCTACCGGCCCAATTCGCACAGCGCGCGCGCGACAGCACCGTGCGGCCGCGCCGCATCGACAATGTGCGCACGCTGCTAGATGGCCTCGATCAGTTCCTCGTCGAAGCCCGCACGCTGGCGACCTTTCGCCACCCGAACATCGTGCGCGTGGCGCGCTTCTTCGAAGCCAACCGCACCGCCTACATGGTGCTCGACTACGAGCGCGGCAAATCGCTCACCGATTGGTGGCAGGGCCGCGGCCGCGCGGCACCCGCGCTGAGCCGCCTGCTCGGTGCGCGCAAGGGCGGCCACGGCGGCGAGGCCGGCGCGCCGCCGGTGTCGGAGCCCGATCTACTGCTGCTGCTCGCACCGCTGCTCGATGGCCTCGCGCTTGTGCACCGAACCGGCGTGCTGCACCGTGACATCAAGCCCGACAACATCAGCGTGCGTGATGAGGATGGCAGCCTGGTGCTGCTGGACTTCGGCGCCGCACGGCCGGCGAGCGGCGGCACCGCCGACGCTCCGGCGATCCTGACGCCGGGGTATGCGCCGATAGAGCAATACCTCGGCGATCACCAAGGACCGTGGACCGACCTCTACGCCCTCGCCGCGACGCTGTACTGGATGGTGAGCGGCCAACGCCCGCGCGAGGCGCCGGATCGCCAAGCCGCGCCCCAAGCCGACATCCGGGCCGAGGTCGCGGGGGGCGGCCGCTACAGCGCCGCCTTCTTGCGTGCAATCGACTGGGCCTTGCAACCGCGCCCCGAAGACCGCCCGCAAAGCGTCGAAGAATTCCGCCGCGCGCTGTTCGCAGCCCATGCGGCGAGCCTCGGCCTGCAAGAAGCCCTCGCCGCTGGCGGCGATGCCGCGCGCCCGGAAGACCGCAAACGCGAGCGCATCGGTCGTCGCCTGTGGCATCCAGGTGCCTGGCCGCTGGCGCTGAAGATGAGCCTCGCACTGGTGTTTGCCGCGCTGGTGCCGATGAGCATCACGGGCTACCACAACTACACCGGCAGCATGGATGCCCTCGCACAGGCCGAGCGCCGCAGCCTCGAACACCTCGCGCTGAGCACCGCCGGCCGCTTGTCGCAACTGATCGAAGACAGCCGCCGCGTGACCGCCTTCATCGCCAACGACGGCGACGTCATCGGGACCCTGCAGAATCCAAGCCCCGCCGCCCTGGAGCGCATCCGCACCCGGCTGGCCGCACTCGTCGCCACCAACCCCGACGTGCATCTGCTGACGCTGATGGATGCACACGGCACCGCGCTGATTTCCACCGCGCCCGAAGTCGTTGGCGGCAACTATGCCTTCCGCGAGTATTTCAAGACGGCGATGTCAGGGCGGCCGAACGTGACGAGCCTGATCGTCGGCGCGGTCGCCGGGCGCGCCGGCGCCTACCTTGCGCACCCGGTACGCGATGACGGCGGCCGCGTGATCGGTGTGATCGTGCTGCGCATCCGCGCCGAAACCATCGGCGCAATCGTGGACACCGCGCACAGCGCCAACCGCAACGCCTTCCTGATCGACGGCGACGGGGTGTTGATCCATCACCGCGATCCGGGCCTGATATTCCACAGCCTCGATGCGCTATCGCCTGCCACACAAAAGGCCATCGCCGAGGATCAGCGCTTTCGTCGCCAGCACATCGATAGCCTCGGCATGCCGGCACTCGCGCGCGCGATGATCGGCACCCAACGTGAGGGCAACATCGACTACGCATCCAGCATCTCGAAGACAGCGGAGGTCGCCGGCTATGCACCGGTGGCGGGGCACAACTGGGTCGTCGGGGTCACCGAAACCCACGACAGTTTCGAGGCGCCGTTACGGCGCATGTTCCGCCAGGTGCTCTACAGCCTGGCGCTCGTCGGCGTGGTGTTTGTTCTCTTGGCGCTGCTCTTTGCACGCAGCATCGTGCGCCCGCTGCATCGCCTGATCGAAGCAACCGACGCGCTGAAACGCGGCGACTATGACGGCGCCCATGTGCGCGTTAGCTCAGGCGACGAAATCGGCTCGCTCGGCCGCACCTTCAACGTGATGATCGACGTACTGCGCCAGCGCGAACGCGAGCGCGGCCTGCATCGCCCGGCAGCGGGCAACGGCGACTGACAAGGGCGAAACACGCCAGCACGCCCCGGCGGGCGGGCCTATGCTGAGAGCAGCGATTCACTCATGGGAGTCATCATGTCTGCTCGATCGATCTGCCTGCTTGCGCTGTGTGCCACATCGGCCCTCCCCGCCATTGCCGCCGACATGCCGCAACGCAAGGAGGGGCTGTGGGAAATCAAGGCTGAAAGCGATGCCCGCAATCGCGACATGCCACCGATGAAGCAATGCATCGACGCAAAGACGGACGCGGAACTGCAAAAGCACGCGATGCGCGGCGAAGGGGGCCCGGGGCGCCAGGAATGCGCGAAGCAGTCGTTCAAGAAGACCGCCACCGGCTGGGAAGCCGATTCAGTATGCAAACACGGTGGTACAACGGCCACCACGCATGCGGTGATGAGCGGCGACTTCAGCAACGCCTACACGATCGACTCGCAGACCCACTTCGATCCGCCGATGAACGGCACCGCCGATGCACGGCACAAGGTCAGCGTACGCTGGCTCGGCGCCTGCCCGGCCGGCTGGAAAGGCGGTGACATCGAAGTCAACGGCCGCCGCTTCAACACCCTCGAAATGCAAAAGATGCAAGCAGGCATGCCGCCAGGTGGCAAGATGACCCCCGAGCAGATGAAGCAGATGATGGAAGCGATGAAGAAGCAGCAAGGCGGCGCCAACTGACGCGGCTGCCGCCTCCCAGCCCGACCTTGCCGACTTGATGCGCCGGGTCAGAGCCCCAGCAGGCGGCGGTGCAGCTTGACCACCGCCTTGCGCACCGGCGCCGCATCGCCGGCAGCAACGCAGGGGCGGTGCAGATCGCCGGGGTAGAAGATCGCGAACTGCCCCGGTGCGAGATCGACGAACCATTCGTGGCGCGGCGTCGGGTAGAACGCGATGTCGCGCGCCTCGAACATCTCCTGCACCGGCACGAGCGCCGGATCGGGCGGCGCAATGCCGAAACGTTCCCGGCCACTCAACACCAGTTGAATATCCGCGTGATCGCGGTGCGCTTCGGGCCGGGTGCCTGCCTCGGCTTGTGTCGTGATCTGCTGGATCAGCAGGAACATGCCGTCCTCGTCGAGCGGGTGGCGCCCGGGCTCAAGCGCATCTAAATCCCGCCGCTCAAGCGCTACCAGTGCGCGGACAACAGCGGCGGGCAGCACGGCGGCGCGCGAACGCCAGGAGGCGAGATCGGAGAGGAACATCGTTTCGGCCAGCAAAGGGGAGCGCGCATTGTGCCGCGCCAGAGGGCGCGAAGCGAGCACAGTCGCCCTGCCATGAATCATGGGGCAGGTCCACGCGCGCTGCGACATATTTGCGCCAGCGTCGCGTGTTCGCCACGCTGCGCTCGCGAGGCCAGCGGTTTCGCGATAATGCTGAAAAATCCGGATTGCATTGAACCCTGAAACACGGTTGGAACAGTATGACGAACGCGGCGCAAAGCCCTGGTTCGCCCCGGCGCAAACGCAGGGGCCTCATTCTCAAGGGGATCGCAGGCGTTGTGATTCTAGGGGTGGTGGCCGTCGGCGGCCTCGCCTGGTACGAGGCGAGCACCTCCTATTTCCAGTCTCGCTACCTCACCGAGTGGGGGCAGCGCATGTCGTTCAAGGTCGCGCCGGGCAAGAGCGATGCAATTCGCTTCCCTGCCAGCGGGCCATTCGACCAGCGCCTTGGCTACAGCGCACTGCCGCAGCTGGTGCCGCGGCTAACGGCACGCGGCTATGTAATCACTGAGCAGGCCAGGATTTCCGCCGACATGGCACGCGCCGTGGACGCCGGCCTGTTTGCGCCCTATCGCGAAAAGACCCAAGGCGGTCTGTCGATCACCGACTGCAACGATCAGGCGCTCGTCACCACGCGCTTTCCCGAACGCGTTTATGACCGCTTCGAGTCGGTGCCGGATCTGCTGGTACGCAGCCTGCTGTACATCGAGAACCGCGAGCTGCTGAGCCCCGAGCACGTCACGAAGAACCCCGCGATCGAGTGGGACCGCTTCCTGAAAGCCGCTGCCGACCAGTTGATCCGCAAAATCGATGAGGACCACGACGCGCACGGCGGCAGCACCCTCGCGACACAGATCGAGAAGTACCGTCATTCGCCCGAAGGCCGTACGAGTTCTCCACGCGAGAAACTGCAGCAGATGGCGTCCGCCTCGCTGCGCGCCTACCTGCAGGGCAAGGACACCACTGCGGTACGACGTCAGCTTGCACTCGACTACCTCAACACCGTGCCGCTCGCGGCGAAGCCCGGCTACGGCGAAGTCATCGGCATCGGCGACGGCCTGGCCGCGTGGTACGGGCGGGACTTCAACGAGGTCAACACGCTGCTGCGCGACCCGAACGCAAATCCCGCACAACGCGCTCTGGCCTACAAGCAGGCCTTGTCGCTGATGATTTCGCAGCGCCGTCCGAGCGGTTTCCTCGCCGACCAGAAGGCGCTCGAATCGCTCACGAACGCGCACCTGCGTCTGCTGACGAGCGAAGGCATCATCCCGGCCGCATTGCGCGACGCCGCACTGGCGCAGCCACTGCGCCTGCAACGTAGCGCGCAAAGCGTCGCAACCCATTCGCTCGGCGGGCGCAAGGCCGCGGTGGTAACGCGAACGCAGCTCTCCAGCCTGCTCGGCGTTCCGCGGCTCTACGACCTCGATCGTATGGACATGAGCGCTACCAGTTCGCTCGACAGCGGGCTGCAGCGCAAGGTGACTGAGACGCTGCGAGCCATCTCGAACCCCGAGACGGCCAAGGAAGCCGGACTCATCGGCGAGCGCATGCTCGGCGGCGGCGATCCATCCAAGGTGATCTACAGCTTCACGCTGTTCGAGCGCGCCAACGGCGCCAACCTCGTGCGCGTCCAGACCGACAACTTCGATCAGCCCTTCGACATCAACGAAGGCACCAAGCTCGACCTCGGCTCGACCGCCAAGCTGCGCACGCTGGTGAGCTACCTGGAGATCATCGCGCGGCTGCACGATCGACTGGAACCACTTGAACGCGACGCACTGCTGAAGACGCCGGTTGCGCAGCAGGACCACCTGACCCAATGGGCCGTCAGCTACCTCGCCGACGCCAAGGATCGCAGCCTCGACGCGATGCTGCAGGCCGCGATGGACCGCAAGTACTCCGCCAGCCCGGCCGAGAGTTTCTTTACCGGCGGCGGCCTGCTGACCTTCGAGAACTTCGACAAGCGCGACAACGACCGCATCGTGACGGTGCGTGAGTCGCTGCAACGTTCGATCAACCTGGCCTTCATCCGGATCATGCGCGACATCGTGCGGCACACGATGTTCAACATGCCCAGTTCTAGCGCAACGCTGCTCGACGACCACAAAGACCCGAAACGGCAGGAATACCTCGCACGCTTCGCCGACCGCGAAGGCAAGGAATTCATCCTGCGCTTCTACAAGAAGTACCAGGGCAAGACCAGCAGCGAGGCGCTGGAAAGCCTGCTCGAAGGCATTCACCCGACACCGAAAAGACTCACGACAATCTTCCGCTCGCTCGACCCGACCGCCGATGCGGCCCAGTTAGGCGCCTTCCTCGAACAGAACCTGCCCAATGCATCAGTCGAGTCGTCGAGCATCGAACGACTTTACGAGGCCTACTCGCCGGACCGCTACGATCTCGCCGATCGCGGCTACCTCGCCGGCGTGCACCCGCTCGAACTTTGGCTGGTCGGCTATCTACGCACGCATCCGAAGGCGACACTTTCGCAGGTGATTGCCGACAGCGCAGACGAGCGCCAGAACGTCTATCGCTGGCTCTTCAAGACGCGCTTCAAGAGCGCCCAGGATGTGCGCATCAAGCAGCTCGTCGAAGTCGAGGCCTTCCTCGAGATCCACAAGATGTGGAAGCGGCTCGGCTACCCCTTCGACACTCTGGTGCCTTCCTACGCCACGGCGCTCGGCAGTTCGGCCGACCGCCCTGCTGCGCTGGCCGAACTTGTCGGTGTCTTGCTCAATGATGGCGTGCGACTACCCACCGTGCGGCTCGACCAGATGCAGTTCGCTAAAGGCACACCCTACGAAACGCGGATGAGCTATGTGCCGCCCAAGGGCGAGCGCGTGTTGCCAAGCGAAGTCGCGCGCGTGGCGCGAGAAACGATGGCGCTGGTCGTGGAGAACGGCACCGCAAAGCGGCTCAGTGGCGTGTTCAAGCGCCCGGATGGCACGCCTATCACTGTTGGCGGCAAGACCGGCACCGGTGATCACCGTTTCGAGGTCTACGGCAAAGGCGGCGTGCTGATTTCGGAGCGCGTCGTGAGCCGCTCCGGCACACTGGTGTTCTACATCGGCGACCGCCATTTCGGCACCGTCACCGCTTATGTCAAAGGGCCGGAGGCCGCCAACTACACTTTCACCAGCTCGCTCCCCGCGCAACTATTGAAAGTGCTGGCACCGCAATTGATCGGCGAAATCAACCGCCGCGAGAACATCGGCACCAGCAGCTGCAAGCCAGCAGCAGCACCAGAGGCTGCACCTACAGAAACGAAAACGGCCGGTTGATCCGGCCGTTTTTTGCATGGCGTAATCAATTGACTGCGATGGATTGCAGGTTTAATCCGCCGCTTACGACTTCCAGCCTCACCACGACCAAGCCCGCGGGAACAGCGAGCGTCAGCGGCGTGCTCTGCGCCAGCGCACTGCCGGTCGCCATCACGACCTGCCCTTTCTTCACGCCATTGATCCACACATTGATCGTTGCCCCCGAGTAAGACACGCCGAAGACACTGAGCGTGCCGTTGAATGCCTTTGCAGCATGGGCCGGCGCGGCAACCCATTCGCCAGCGTCGTTACCACCGAGGCAAGGCTTCGCATCGCAGGTGGTCAGGTAGTCGTAGCCGGAGCGAATGCGGTAGTCGATCTGATCGGTCGGCACGATCGTGCCGGGCAGCGCCGCACCAAGCGTCACCGCAGCGCGCGGCTGCGTCTGCAACTGATCGAGTGCCTTGTACTTGGGCGTCGCCAGGGTCGTGATGTCGGGCGAGAACTCCCACTTCGGCGTCCCCCTTGCGACGTAATACACCAGCAGATCACCGCCCTGCTGTGACCACGCGTCGTGGGTCTTCACGACCATGTCCTGCATGCGAGGGTCGGCGTTCAGCGCGCGAGCGTCGGCGTCGCCATAGTTATCGAGACTGGGCCCGCCTTCATAGGCGATGCGTTTCAAACCGTAGTTCGCCGCCCACACCGCATCGACACCGAAACCCTTGACGTTCTGCGCGGGCGGGTAGTTGCCGGCGGCGAAGTAGCCATCGCGATCGGTCTTGTCCGCCGGTTCGTTGGTAGCGCCGTAGTAGCCGGAGCCGCCTGCGCCGTAGAGGTAGTCCGACACCTGCCGGGCCGGCGACTGGCTGCGCGCGAAATTATCCAGCCAGGTCAGCGCCTGCGACAGCGTGGCCTGGCCATCGCCCTGCTGCGTCATCAACACCGGGCGGATGCGCGTCATCATCGACGCATCGCCATACACCACGCGGAAGATGTCGCTGATGAGCGTCATGCGATAGGCCGGGTAGCGCCACATCTTGAACCAGATGCTCGATTCCGCTGGCGTCTGCAGCGGGTGCCCGGCCGGCAGCGCGCCGACGATGTCGTTGATCACACCAAAGCAACGAAAGCCGCCGGCGGAGTTCCAGATCTCGTTCGCGTATTCGATGTACACCCGCAAGCCCGCATCGAGCGGCGGATAGGCGGGATTGGCCTGTGTGCTGGTGTAGGGGCTCGTGCCATCAGTACCGTAGCGCAGCGCCAGCGCGACCTTGCGCACATAGTCATCGTCCGCAACCACCGGGATGTTGATCCAGCAATCGGCATGCACCGCATTGCAAAGCTGGATCTGGTGTTCAAGAGCGACGCCCAGCGTGGAGCTGTCATACGCGAGGCCTCCGGGCCCGGCATAAGGGCCGCCTGCGCGCGAGAAATGCAGCGGCGTCATGCGGTCGGCCCAATGCTGCACCAGGTTCGCGTTGGTTGCCGTCCAGTCCATCATGCGGACGGCGTGGGTCTTTGCCAGCGCCGCCACGTAAGGCGTGGTGAACACCGCGCTGCCATCTGCAGGGTAGCCCGGGCGATAGAGCCGCATGTTGGTGAAGCCGGAATTCAGCGCACTGCCCGCCGTGCGGCGCGTGTTCTTCAGGATGATGCCGACACTACCGGTGGCCGTCGCCGCATAGGTGACGTCAGC
>CAMFLH010000018.1 GCA_945957295.1 uncultured Uliginosibacterium sp. | reverse complement strand
AGCAGGCGCAGCCAATCGAGCAATTCAGACGTCGTCGGCTTCTTCTTCAGGCCCGGCACCTCACGCAGCTCGAAGAACACTTCAAGTGCAGCGCGCAGCAGCTTTTCATGGATGTCGGGGAAGTGAACGCCAATGATCTTCTCCATCGTGTCCTTGTCAGGGAACTTGATGTAGTGGAAGAAACAGCGGCGCAGGAAGGCGTCGGGCAACTCTTTCTCGTTGTTGGAGGTGATGAAGAGGATAGGGCGGTGACGTGCCCGGATCGTTTGCTGCGTCTCGTAGACATGGAACTCCATGCGGTCGAGTTCGCGCAGCAGATCGTTCGGGAATTCGATATCGGCCTTGTCGATCTCGTCGATCAAAACCACCGACGGCGCGTCATGCATGAAGGCCTTCCAAAGCACGCCTTGCACGATGTAATTGCCAATATCCTTGACGCGGTCGTCGCCGAGTTGTGAGTCGCGCAGGCGCGAAACGGCGTCGTACTCATACAAGCCTTGCTGGGCCTTGGTGGTCGACTTGATGTGCCATTGGAACAAGGGCAGGCCGAGCGCAGTCGCGACTTCCTCGGCGAGCATCGTTTTGCCGGTGCCCGGCTCGCCTTTGATCAGCAGCGGGCGCTGGAGCTGAATCGCCGCGTTGACCGCCAACATCAGGTCGGCGGTGGCGACGTATTGATCGGATCCCTGGAATCGGAGGCTCATGGTTTGGCAATAGCAGAAGGCAGAGTCGGCATCATGCGGCGCAACGCCTGCCTGTGCAACAAAACTGCGTATTGACCCTGCTCAAAGCGTGGTCTCCAAAAGGTGCTTTGACGCCCGAAAACACCGCGACATAGAATCGGTTCGCTTCAACGCCTCCCAATCCACACCATCAGAGGGGACTCATGAAAAGAATGAAGGGGCTGTTGGTCATTGCGCTGCTGTTTGCCAGCGGCGCAGCCCTCGCGGTACAGGGCAATCCGGATGCAGGTCGCAAGAAAGTTGCGATGTGCCTCGGCTGTCACGGTATCCCGGACTACAAAACCACTTTTCCGAGCGTCTATCATGTCCCCAAGCTGGGTGGGCAGCATCCGGAATACATCGTTCGCGCATTGCAGGCCTACAAGAACGGAGAACGCAGTCACCCAACCATGACCGGGCAGGTGGCGCCGCTGTCTGAACAGGACATGGCAGACATTGCGGCCCATTTCGGAGCGCAGAAATGACGAGGCCCGCCATGAAGACACTGCTGCTTGTGCTGCTTGCCCTGTTCGCGATGCCGTTGGCTCAGGCAGGCGATGCCGTGAAGGGGAAGGAAAAGTCTACCGTTTGCGCGGCCTGCCACGGTGCGGACGGCAACTCCGCATCGCCGGACTTCCCCAAGCTTGCCGGGCAGCATGAGGACTACATCGTGCGCGCGCTGACTGACTACAAGGCTGGCAAACGCAAGAACCCGATCATGATGGGGATGGCGGCACCGCTGTCGAAAGAGGACGTCGCGGATCTCGCGGCCTACTTCTCTGCCCAGAAGGGGCTGGTCATCGTGAAGCGCTGATCACGTCCACGCAGAAAAAGCCCGGTCGGCGAACGCCTTCCGGGCTTTTTTATTTGGCGCACGCCACAGTCAGGCGAGGCGGGAGCGCCGCCAGACTGCCTCGACATAGGCCACCGCATCCGGCGCTGCGCCGCTGCGCTGGGCTTGCCAGATGGTTTCACCGAGGCACTCCAGTACGTCGTGCAGTGCGGCGTGCCGATCGCCACGTACTGCCAGGCAGGCGTCGTAGGCCGCACGCAGGCCGGGCGGCTGGTCGATCGATAGTTGTTCGTGAATCGCGAGGTGGAGAGACAGATGCAGGAAGGGGTTGATCTGCCCATCCTCGGGTGAGAAGTCCTTCTCCGCGCTTTCCGGATCGTCCATCAGGGCGTGGTACTCGGGGTGCTGCTCGATCAGTTCGGCGGCCACCTGTTCCAGCGGTGCCAGAGGCGTGTGTTGGCGGAACTTCTGCCATGCGTCGATGAAGAAACGACGGGCCTGATCGCGTGATGGATTGAACACGGTGCTTGTTCTCTGAAATGTTTGGGGCGACGAGCCTGCGTGGGCTCAGTCCGTCTTGTCGCGATATTCACACAGGTCGGGAACGATGCACTGGCCACACAAGGGCTTGCGCGCGGTGCACACATAGCGCCCATGCAGAATCAGCCAATGGTGGGCGTCCAGCAAGAATTCCTTTGGCACGCGCCGCAGCAGCGCTTTCTCGACTTCTACGACATCCTTGCCGGGGGCGAGACCCATGCGGTTGGCAACGCGGAAGATGTGCGTGTCGACCGCCATGGTTGGCTGGCGGAACAAGGTATTGAGCACTACGTTGGCGGTTTTCCGGCCGACGCCGGGTAGCGCCTCGAGTGCTTCGCGGTTGTCAGGCACCTCGCCGGCGTGACGTTCCAGCAGCATGCGCGACAGCATCGCCACGTTCTTCGCCTTGTTGCGATAGAGGCCGATCGTCTTGATATGTTCGGCGATACCGGCTTCGCCGAGCGTGGCCATCGCGGCTGCGTCCGGCGCAACAGGAAACAGACGGCGTGTGGCGAGGTTGACGCCCTTGTCGGTGGATTGCGCCGACAGCACGACCGCCACCAGCAACTGGAAACCGTTGCCGTATTCGAGCTCGGTCGTTGGCGTCGGGTTGGCGGCTCGCCATCGCTGGAAAGCTTCCGCCACCGCGGCACGCGGCATCAGCTTTGCCATCGATCAGGCCGAGGCGGGCTGCTCAGCTGCCGGGCGCGCTTGCGCCGCACGCTTGGCGGCACGCGCGTCCAGCCAGCTTTTGCCTGCAATCAGGCAGGCGAGCGAGATGAACGCGCCGGGCGGCAGGATTGCCACGAGGAATCCAGGGTAAGCCTCCGGCAGCACTCGCAGCGGCTGGGCCGACGGGATGATCATGTCGATGCCGTTGAAAAGGTGCCCGGTGCCGATCAGTTCGCGCATGCCACCCAGCAGTGCAAGCAGCCATACCAAGCCGGCACCCATCGCGAAGCCGTCGACCGCCGACGATAGCGGGCCGTTCTTAGCCGCAAAGGCCTCAACGCGCGCGAGCACGATGCAGTTCGTCACGATCAGCGGCACGAAAATACCGAGCACCAGGTAGAGGCTGTGCAGATAGGCGTTGAAAGCCAGGTCGAGCACCGTGACCAGTGCCGCGATGATCAGGATGAATACCGGGATGCGGATCTCGTAAGGGATCAGCGTCCGCAGCGCCGCTACAACCGCGCCGGAAATCGCCATTACTACCGCGGTTGCCAGGCCAAGGCTGATGCCGTTGATGAGGTTGGTCGACACCGCAAGGATCGGGCATAGACCGAGCAGTTGGACGAGGCCGGTATTGCTCTTCCAGATGCCGGCGTGGGCAATTTCGCGCAGATGTTTGAGATTCATGAGCGTGGCCTCACTGGAACAGTGCGTCGCGATGAGCGGCAGCGTAGGCTGCAACGCGCCCGACCGCCCGTGTCACGGCGCGGGCGCTGATGGTGGCGCCGGTGTTGTAGTCAAAGGCGCCGCCATCTTTCTTCACCGTCCAGGCGCTGGGCGGAAGATCGTTTGCCGGTTTCTCGAACTGGTTGATCCACGGGCGCGCTTTGTTCTTGTCCTTGCGTGGGTCGACATAGTCGCCCAGACCCGGCGTTTCACGGTGTTGCGTCACGCGAGCGCCAAGGACCTGGCCATCTGCAGCAACCGCGACGATAAGCTCGATACGACCGGCGTAGCCATCCGGCGCGGCGGCCTCCATGACCAGCGCCGCCGGTTGCCCCGCGCGTCGTGCCCGCCAGACCTGCCCACCTTGGTCGAGCCCGAGTTCGGGGGTCGGTGGCAGCTTCGCTACGTCGTCGAGCAATGCGTTGTCGTAGCTGCCGCGCGGCAGGATCTGATCGATCAGCAGCAGCTTTTCCGCCTTCGCACTCCGCTGGATCGGGTCGCGTGTGAGCAGGTAGCCGCCGGCCATGAAAGCCGTGAAAACGACGGTGAAGACGAGCATCGCGAGCGCGGTGCGAATGGAGAGGCCGCCGGCCGTTGGTTCAGTCATGGCGTCGGATCAGTTTCTGGTCTTGTGGCCGAACACAGGCGGTTGGGTCTTCATGTCGATCAGCGGAACGCACAGGTTCATCAGCAGCGTCGCGAAGGCCACACCGTCGGGGAAGGCGCCGAAATGCCGGATGATCCAGGTGATCAGCGCCGCACCGGCGGCGTAGATCAGTTTGCCGCGCGGTGTCGTGGCGCCCGAGACCGGATCGGTGAGGATGAAGAACGCGCCCAGCATTGCTGCGCCTGAGAACAGCGAGAACACCGCGCCTGGGTAGCTCTGCGGTGCGGTGAACGAGGCGATTGTCGCCAGAATCGCAAGGGTGCCGAGATAGGCGGCCGGGATATGCCAGGTAATGATTCGCCGTGCCAGCAGGTAGAGCCCTCCAATCAGAAACGCGACAGCGATCCACTCCCAGCCGTGGCCGGCGAAATTCCCGAAACCCTCGCCTTGAAGCAGCGCCTGCACGCTGCTGCCTTCGGCGCGCAGGCCGGTACGCATCGCATCGAGCGGGGTGGCAGCCGTAATCGCGTCCACGCTGCGGGCACCACCGAAAATCAGTTCGAGCTGGGCGGCGCTGTCGAGGTGACCTGCGCCGGGCCACTGCGACATCAGTGCGGGGAATGCGACGATCATCACCGCATAGGCCACCATGGCCGGGTTGAACGGGTTCTGGCCCAGGCCACCGTAAAGGTGCTTGGCTACGACGATCGCAAACGCCGTGGCGGCAACCACCAGCCACCAGGGGCCGATCGACGGGAAAGCCAGCGCAATCAGCCATGCGGTGACCACGGCCGACAGATCGGCCAGCGAACGACCAATCGGGCGACCACGCAGCTTGAGGAACCCCGCCTCAAAAGCGATGGCTGCTGCCGTGGCGAGCGTGATCTGGACCAGAATGCCGACGCCGAAGAACCACGCATAGACCGCGATTGCAGGGACGAGCGCGAGCAGCACTTCGGCCATCACGCGTGTGACGCTGGTGGGCTTGCGCAGGTAGGGGGAATTGAGTGACATCGTTGTGGTCGGCCTTCAGCGAACGCTTTGTTCAGTGGGGGCGGCGTCACCCTCCGCGGGCGAGATTGCAGCACGGCGCGCATCGGCTTCGGCCACCTGCGCCTGTTGATCAGGTGTCAACGCATCGGTGTTCTGCGGTGCGGCTGCTTCGCGCTGCGCCTTAGCGCGCGCCATCGCCGCGGCGATCAGCGCTTTCTTGGCATCTTCTGCGCCCTCGGACGCTGGCGCCGGTGCGCTGGCAGCCACGGTATCCATAGCCGTAGTGCTCAGCGCCGCGCGGCCAGCGGCCGTCTTGGCGGCGAGTTTTTCCGCCTTCTCGCGCTTTTCGCGTTCGATTCGCTCGTTGCGGAACTCGAACCGGTCGCGTGCTACGTCCGCAGCGTTCTTCTGCCGTTCGCGCGCCCAGATTTCGCTCTTGGAGAAGCGGTAGTAGTCGACCAGCGGGATATGCGAGGGACAGACGTAGGCACAGCAGCCGCATTCGATGCAGTCGAACAGGTGGTACTCCTGTGCCTTGCCGAAGTTCTTCGCACGCGAATGCCAGTAAAGCTCGAAAGGCTGCAGGTCGGCGGGGCAGACGCGCGCGCATTCGCCGCAGCGGATACAGGCTATCTCGGGGGCGGGCGCCGGGAACAACTCGGGGCTGCCGACAAGAATGCAGTTGGTTGCCTTGACGACCGGCACGTCGTAGGCCGGCATGCGAAAGCCCATCATCGGGCCGCCCATGATGAAACGGTCGGTGCCAGGCTTGACGCCTGCGAGTGCGGCAACGTGGTCCATTGGCGTGCCGAACAGCACCTCATAGTTACCGGGCCGCTCGACGTTGCCGGCAACGGTCACGATACGCGACACCAGCGGGCGCCCGCGGTCGACCACATCGGCGATCGCGTAGGCGGTGCCGGTGTTGAAACACTGCACGCCGTAGTCGGTTGAGCGATGGCCGTGAGGTACTTCGATGCCGGTCAGGACGCGGATCAACTGTTTCGCGCCGCCGGCAGGGTAGCGGGTTGGAATCGCGACGACTTCCATCGTGTCGGCGCCGCGTGCGGACACAGCCTGCTGCATGGCGGCAACAGCTTCTGGTTTGTTGTCCTCAATCCCGATCAGCACCCGGCGCGCCTGCAGCAGTTGCTGCATGATTTCGGCGCCGCGCACGATCTGATCGGCGCGCTCGCGCATCAGGAGGTCGTCGCACGTAATGAAGGGTTCGCACTCTGCGCCGTTGATCACCAGCGTATCGGTACCGCCTTTGGCCGGCTTGAGCTTCAGGTGGCTCGGAAACACCGCGCCACCAAGGCCGACGACGCCTGCGTCGCGCAAGGTGTCGCGAATCTCGTCAGCACCCATCGCGCGGAGCGGGACCGGTTCGCAATCGATCCAGCGGTCCTCGCCGTCCGGTTCGATCACTACGCTGAGGGTGCTGAGGCCTGAGGTGTGCGCCATGACTCGTGGCTCAACGGCCACGACGTGGCCGGAGGTGGGGGCGTGCACCGCACTGGATACGTTGCCGTCTGCCGCACCGATGCGCTGGCCCTTCAGTACCTTGTCGCCGGCAGCGACGAGCGGATGCGGCGTGCCGCCGACATGCTGATGCAGCGGAACAACCAATTGCGCCGGCAGCGGCACGGATTTGATCGGGTCGCGGGTCGAATCGGCCTTGTGGGTGGCAGGCTTCACGCCGCCATTGAATTTGAAGAGTTTGCGCAACATCACGCGGCCGTCCTGATCGGAATCACGGGGTAGTGCCACTTCCAAGTGTCGACCGTTTCACCGACCGGCTCCATCGTGATGCAATCGACCGGGCAGGGCGCAAGGCAGAGCTCGCAGCCGGTGCAGAGCGGGTCGATCACCGTATGCATTTGCTTTGCGGCACCGGCGATCGCATCGACCGGGCAGGCCTGGATGCAGAGCGTGCAGCCGATGCAGGTGTTCTCGTCGATCACCGCAACGGACTTCGGTTTCTCGACACCGTTCTCGGCGTTGAGTGGCTTGAACTCGCGTCCCAGCAGGTCGGCAAGCTTGCGGATGCCCTCTTCGCCGCCGGGCGGGCACTGGTTAATGTCGGCCTCACCGCCGGCAATCGCTGTGGCGTAGGGCTTGCAGCCGGGAAAGCCACATTGACCGCATTGCGTTTGCGGCAGGATCGCGTCGATCTTGTCGACCAGCGGATCGCCCTCGACGCGGAATTTCACCGCGGCAAAACCCAGCGCCGCGCCGATGACGATGGCCAGGCCGGCCATCACGAGAATTGCACTCAGCATCGTGGTGTTGGTTTCACTTGAAGCGGTCGAGGCTCGCGAAGCCCATGAAGGCAAGGCTCATCAGCCCCGCCGTGATCAGCGCGATCGGCGTGCCGCGGAAGTGCAGGGGCACATCGGCGCCGTCGATCCGTTCGCGGATCGCGGCGAACAGGATCAGCGCGAGCGAGAAGCCGGCGGCGCTGCCAAACCCGAACAGCAGCGCTTCCATGAAGTTGTGCTTGAGCGCTACCGACAGCAGCGGGATGCCGAGCACCGCGCAGTTGGTCGTGATCAGTGGCAGGTAGATGCCAAGAACCTGATGCAGCACTGGGCTGGTTTTCTGAATCACCAGCTCCGTGAGTTGCACGATGGCCGCGATGACGACGATGAATGCGAGCGTGCGCAGATAGCCCAGATCGAAGGGCGTGAGCAGCCAGTGATCGATCAGATAGCTCGATCCGCAGCCCAGCGTGAGCACAAAGGTCGTCGCCATGCCCATGCCTAATGCGGTGTCGAGTTTTTTCGAGACCCCCATGAATGGGCACAGGCCGAGGATCCGGACAAATACGACGTTGTTGACCAGAACCGCGCCAAGCAGCAGGAAGATGTAGTGCGCCATGGGCTAGATGGGATGGGGTGTAACCGCGGGATTATCGCTGCAACGCAATGCGATCCTCAAGCTGCGGGTGGAAACTGACGCGCGTTGACCGCGCGTCAGACGGGCCGCAGTACCCGTGCTGGTGTTAGCGGGCGAATTCGCCCGTCGCGCGGATGGCTTCGGCAACCATACCCGGGCCCTTGTAGATGAGGCCGGTATAGATCTGCACCAGCTCTGCCCCCGCCTGGAGTTTTTCGAGTGCATCGGCACCGGAGAAAACGCCGCCGACTGCGATGATCGGCAACTCGCCTGCCAGCTGGCGGGCCAGTTGGGCGACCACTTCCGTCGAGCGTTGACGCAGCGGCGCGCCCGAAAGGCCGCCGGTTTCCTGAGCGTATGGCAAGCCGGCAACGGCATCGCGCGACAGCGTGGTGTTGGTGGCGATGACTGCGTCGATGCGGTGGCGGCGCAGCGCGTCGGCCATTTCACCGAGCTGCTCGCTTTCAACGTCCGGCGCAATCTTCAGCGCCAGCGGTACATAGCGGCCGTGTTCGTCGGCGAGTCGGGCCTGGCGCGCCTTCAGCGCTGCGAGCAGGGCATCCAACTCCGAGGCGCCCTGCAGCTGGCGCAGGTTCTTCGTGTTGGGCGACGAGATGTTGACCGTCACATAGCTGGCGTGCGGATACACCTTGTCGAGACACGCCAGGTAGTCGTCGGCGGCCTTTTCGATCGGCGTATCGAAGTTCTTGCCGATGTTGATGCCGATGATGCCCTTGAACTTGGCGGCACGTACGTTGGCCACGAGATTGTCGACGCCCGCGTTGTTGAAGCCCATGCGGTTGATGATCGCTTCGGCGCGCGGCAGTCGGAACAGGCGAGGCTTGGGGTTGCCCGGTTGCGGGCGCGGCGTGACGGTGCCGATCTCCACATGCCCGAAGCCGAAGTTGGCAAACGCATCGATCGCTTCGCCGTTCTTGTCGAGACCCGCCGCAAGGCCGATCCGGTTAGGGAAGCTGAGACCCATGACTTCGACCGGATTTCCGCGCGCACTGCAGACTGACGGGATGAATCCGCCAAAGTGGTGCAGGCTCCAGATCGTCAGATCATGGGCAGTTTCGGGGTCGAGCAGAAAAAAGAAGGGGCGGGCAAGTGAGTACATGCCGTGAATTTTACCGCGAGAGTGTGTGGATGTCCGGTAGCGAAATTGCGGTGCATTGGGCAGCGCGGGCGGGACTTCTGATCTTGGTCTGCAAAACTGCGACGGGAAGCCGTTAGGCTTTGCTGCAGGGTCGCGCTTCACACGCGCACCGCTCATCAAGCAAAGGAGATGACATGTCGATTCGGGTGATACGGGTGCTGCTGGCGGGCTGTTGTCTTGTTTGCGGCCTGCTGGCGCAAGGCGCTGCGTGGGCTGCATTGCCTTCCGGCGAGCGCTGGCTGGCGCATGTGAAGCAGGATCTGCTGCCGTTCTGGTCCGGTGCTGCCGCGATGGGCAAGCCAGTCGGCAATTTTCCGACCTTTCGTTGTAACGACGGCAGCGCATTTGATGCCGAGGCACCGTGCCCCGAACTGAAGGATGCGCCGGCGTGGATTCGCCCTGAGCTCGGTCGCACCTACGTTCGCATGCAGGCCCGCCAGACCTATGCCTACGGTGTCGCGTATCACCTGACTGGCGACCCGCGCTGGCTGGACCTGGCGAGAGCCGGTGCGCGTCGCACCGCTGCGCTGCTCGAGCCGGAATCCGGATCGCCAACGTGGTTCGAGGCGGGCCGTGGCGGCCCCGAGCCTGCAGCACGTACTGCACAGGATCAGTCCTATGCGGTCGTGGGGGTCGCGATGCTGTACTACCTGACGCGCGACCCGGCGCTGGAAAAAGCGCTTATCGCACACCAGCGCTATATCTTCAGCCGCTACTGGGATGCCGATTGGGGCATGTTGCGCTGGGTGCCGAAGGAGGGGCCGACCGACGAAGCCGCGAAGCAAGAACTGGTCGCGCAACTCGATCAGCTCAACGCCTACATGCTGCTCGTGGTGCCCTACCTGCCGGCCGATGTGCGGGCAGCGTGGCATGCAGATATCCGCCGAGTTGCGACAGCACTGGTCAGCAAATTCCATGATCCGGTGCGCGGCATTTTCTACGGCACGCTCGAACGCGGTGCCGATAGCCGCCGTGACGGTGCCCGGCACAACGACTTCGGCCACACCATCAAGGCTTACTGGATGCTGATGCTGGCGGGGCGCGAACTGGGTGACACAGAGCTGGAGCGCTTCGGCCGTGATGGTGGAGCGAAGATCATCGAACGCGCCTGGGATGCCGAGAGTGGTTCATGGGGTTCGGCCTGGCACGGTCAGGAGATCGACACCTCGAAAAGCTGGTGGATCTATGCAGAACTAGATCAGATGACGAGCTTCCTGGCGCTGGAGCGGCCTGAGCTGACGTCCCGCCTGGAATCGAGTTGGGGCTTCTGGCTGACCAAGATGACCGCGCCGAACGGTGGTGAGATCTACGGCTGGGTCGATCCGAGCGGTGCTGCGCCCGCCAACAGCTTGCGTATCCACCAGTGGAAGAACGGTTATCACTCCTTCGAGCACGCACTGGTGAGTTACCTGACGGCGCAGGCACTGGCAGGCAAGCGCGCGACACTACATTTTGCGCTGGGCGGTGATGCGACGAACCTGCGCCCCTACCTGATGCCGGGCAAGCCAGTGTCAGTGAAGTCGCGTGGTGGGCTGCAAACGGTGGAGTTCGAGATTCCGGTACAGAAGCCGGCGCACTGAAGCGAGGCGGTAAAGCAGAGGGCGTCTTCGGGCGCCCCTCATTGCACGAACGGGGCGCGCATGGGTTCCACATGCGTCGTCACCTTGGCGCCGGGGATCGCGGCACCAATGGCGTCTTCCACATCGTCGGCGAGCTGGTGTGCGCGCTCGACAGTCCAATCCGGTGGCACCAGAAGGTCCAGGTGCAGGAAGCGGTCGCGCCCGGCACGGCGTGTTCTCAGGTTCTGCCAGCGCACGCCGAGTTCGAGAAAGCGGTTGAGTACGCTTACAACGGCCTCCTGCTCCTGTGGCTCCATGGCCTCGTCCATCAGACCGCCGACGGCGCCGCGCATCAGATGGGCGCCTTCCTTGAGGATATGCGCTGCGACCAGCAGGGCGATCACCGGATCGAGCCAAAGCCAGCCAGTCAGCGGTACCAGCACGATGCCGATCAGCACGCCGACCGTGGTCCAGACGTCGGTCATCAGATGCTTGGCGTCCGCCTCGAGTGCGATGGAATGCAGGCGGCGCCCCGCGCGGAAGAGAACCTGCGCGGTGATGAAGTTGATCAGTGTGCTGAGTACTGACAGGGCAAGTCCGATGTCCAGGCTGCCAAGCGGCTCAGGGTGCAGCAGGCGCGGCGTCGCGGTAACGGCAATCGCGATGGCGGCAACGAAGATCAGGGTGCCCTCGAAACCGCTCGAAAAGTACTCCGCCTTGCTGTGGCCCCAGGGGTGTTTGTCGTCCGGCGGGCTGTTGGCGATCAGCAGCATCCACAGGGCGAAGACCGCGCCAGCCAGGTTGACCACCGATTCGAGCGCATCGGAGAGCAGGCCGACCGAACCCGTTACCCACCAGGCGCCAGCCTTCAGGCTGATCGTGGCGAGCGCTGCCGCGATCGACAGGTAGGCGTAATGGTGCGCACTGCGTTCAGCAGTGTCGCTGGGTGTGTTGGTCATCGAGCCTTACTGCGCGACGCGCGAGGCGCGATCGCGCTCCACCTTGAGGATGTAGCGATGAATGATGTTTGCGGTCGCTGTCTGCAGGCCTACGAACTGGCAGCCTGCGCGCAGCACTTCGGTGCCGTTGCGTTGCGTGACCCGGAAGATGTTGCGGACTTTCAGCGTGATGAGAATCGGCGGACTGTCTGGAATCTCTAACCGGCAGTTAGGAATCTCCATGTCCGGGTGCAACTGTGCGCCACTTGGTGGCGCAACGATCGCCAAACCGCCGCCGGAGATGTCGAGCACGCGTGCTTCGTAGGTCCGATCTCCCGTGGCGGTGGGCAGCGGGATGAAACAGTTGATCGCGTGCGCGACCGGCGCAACAAGGCGGAAGTATTCGCGCCGCTGCAGCCGGAGCAGTTTGTCCGGATACTTTGCGGAAAACGCCGGTGCGTTGTTGTGCTTAATGCGGACCAGACCATCGAGCCGGAACTGGACCTTCACGCGATCAAGCTGCGTGATGCAGATGACGCTGTCGGCATTCTCGAACGCTTCATTCAGGGAAGCGTCCGCTGCAACGTCGAGTACGAAACTCTGCTCATTGCTACCAGCTTCGAGGACCGTAGTCAGTCCGAAGTTGGCTGAATCGTCGGGGTAGGCGGAGATCAATGCGCGCTTCGCAGCGAGCTGCTTGATGACGAAGCGCACCTCGCGCGGATCGCGCACGAGGTACTGGCTGTATTGACTGTCGGATTCAAGCAGCTCGAAACGCACGTTCGACGAGTTCGGCACGGGAGGTTTTCTGGGTGACGTTGTCGGTAGAGGCCGAGGGAAAATATACCATGCGGCAGATGCCGCTCAGGGCTTGCCGAGGGGCGGGCCACCTTGCTCCACGCGGTATAGCCAGGCGAGGAGCTCGGCAACGGCCACATACAGCCGTGGCGGGATCTGCGCGTCGAGGTCCACATCCATCAGCAGCGATACCAGCTCGGGTGACTCATGCACGAAAACCCCGGCCTCTTTCGCCCGCTCGATGATTTCGTGGGCGACCAAACCTCGCCCTTTCGCGACGACCTTTGGTGCCGTGTTGCCGGTTTCGTACGCGAGTGCGACGGCTTGCGCTCGCGGTGGTGCGGTGTCAGCGGACTGTTTCATGGGCGACCGCCGCACCAGTCAGGGGGACGCCAACCGCGTCAAGTGCGTTACCAAGCTCACCCAATGCGGCATTCAGCCGTTCGACCGATGCTTCAGAATCGGCGGCGAAGTGGATCGCGACACCGGCGGACGTCAGAAACAAACGCGCCTCTACACCGCCTAGCGATGGCAGTGTGACGCGCAGTGAGCTGCGCCATTCCGCGTGTTCCTGATCCGCGCCGCGGCCGTGAGCATCGTCTGGCGGTTGGTCGATGCGCCACTCCATCGTTTGGCCGGGCCAGATCTGCCCCTGCCATGTGAGTTGTTGAGTGGCGAGGGCGTCGAGCTGGTTCAGCACGATCGGGGCAAGCTCACGCGGCACCATCTGGGATACGAGGCCTTTGTCGCCGCTCGGCGTGCCGGCTCGAGTCGCGTTGTCGGCGAGTTCAGCTTGCCCCGCGTGTGCCGCAGCTTGTTGTGCTGCTACGGCTCGCTGTGAGGGCGCAGGCGCGGGCGTGGGCGACGCGTCGCCTGCCGCATGGCTTGGCGCAGTCTGCGTGTTGGCGGCTTGATCGGCGGGCGGCTGGCTGATCTGCGTTAGGCGACCTTGTGGTTCAGCCAGCAGTTGGGCTGTACTCAGCTTGCCTTCCACCCACTGCGCCTGGTGCGCCTCGTAGAACATGCCACTTTCCGTGACGGCACGCTGCAGTAGTGGCGCGAGTTGTGTGCCGTTCTGCGGGGGGCGGGGCAGGATCGGATTGCCTTCGTTCAGCGCCGTGGGCGATTCCGCACTCTCCTTGCCGGTCAGCAGTTGGCTAATGAGCCGCGCGGCGGGAGAAAGGTTTGCCTTGGATTGTTCTTGAGACGCGGGTTCGAGCAGGCGCGCGAAGACGGCTTGCGGAGTGCTGTGCGTGACGACGAGTTCGAGCACATCACCGTTCTTGACCGACTGAGGCAGGGACAGCGTCAGCGAACGGCCTGCGACAAGGGCCTTGAATGTACCGTCGGGAAGCGGCTGAGAGATCTGTGCAGTAAAGCGTTGCCCAGGCGAGAGATCGGGCGAGACGCTACGCGTCGGCGTGACGCTCCCGACCTGCGGGAGCGGAAGGTCAAGCAGTGCCTTGAGGCGGGAGGCCAGGTCGGTCGGGATCATGCATCAATGGGCCTGGCGCGCCGCCGCAGGTTTAGTCGGCGACGGCGCTGTAGGCTGCGCGCATAGCGCGGCCACGCGAGGCACCACCCAGCAGGGTGCGAACGCCGTCGAGCCAGGGCTCGGTGTGGCGCCGCACTTCGCGGTCATCGGCGAGGATCTTCTTGATCAGCTCGGCTTTGCGCCGACGCTCTGCATCGGACAGCTGCACCGCGGGGCGTTCCAGCGGGTCGAGCGTCAGCAGGTCATTGCGCAGGCGTGTGATCTTGCCTTCCAGTTCGGTAACCCGGTCCCAATCGTTCTCGCGGGCCGCAACCGCCATGTCGGCCGACAGGGTGCTCATGTTTTCGTACAAAGTCAGCGTCGTCATGCCAGCCTCCATCAGGCCGCGTTAGCCTGGTCGCGAATCGCTTCCCAGGCGCCCTTGATTTCGAGCAGCAGCCCGGCGACTTCCTTCAGCGCGGCTTCGCTGTTATGAAGGTTGGCGTAGAGCAGTCGCGAAACCATGTAGTCGTAGAGTGCCGCGAGGCGCTGCGCGAGTTCCCCGCCTGCATTCATGTCGAGGCTCGCTTTGAGTCCGCTGCTGATGATCTCTATCGCCTTCGAGAGCGCTTGACCCTTGCCAGCAACGTCGCCGTGGCTAATCGACACTGCCGCGCTGTTGACATTGAGAATCGCGCCGTCGAAAAGCATCACGATAAGCAGATGCGGATTCGAGGCGGCCACGTTCGATTCGAGATCGACGCGGCTGTATGCATTGGCAGGTGATTGCATGGTGGAGTACATCCTCGTTTCGTTCCGTGGTGTTGCCAACCCGCTACTTGAGGCGGGCAAGCTGTTGTGTGAGGTACTGGCTCGTCACGTTCATCTGACCGATCGCCGTGTCGAGCGCCGAAAATTGTTTCCGGTACCGATCTTCAATCGCGGAGACGCGGTCTTGCATGGCGCTGATCCGGTCGTCGAGGGCGCTGATGCTCTTGTTGAGGCCGTCGGTGCGCGCGGTAACGAGACCGCCGGTGTCGAGAAGCGCCTTAGCGGTGCTGGAAATGCGTGTTGCAACGCCATCCGTCCCCGAAACTCCGGTGAAGAGTTTCGAGAGATCTTTAGCGGGATCTGCGATCGCGGCGTTCAATTTGGTGCTGTCAACGGCGAGCGACCCGTCGGCTTGCAGCGAGATCCCCGCATCGGCCAAGCGGGAATATCCGCCAGGTGAACCGGATACGGTATTGATCGTCGCGGTGCGAACTTGCTGCTGGATCGAGCGTACGGAATAGTCGCCACTCAGCGCACCGGCAGTCTTTGTGTCAGCGTTGTAGGCGGTGAGATCGTGCAGCACCTTATTGAGGTCGTTGTATGCCTTAACGAAGGTGTTGATTTTCGACGCAACCGAAGTTGGGTCCTTGGCGATGGTGACCGTTACCGGGGTGCCGCTCGTCTGTTTGGCAAGGTTCAAAGTCACGCCATCGATTGCGTCGGTGACTGAATTGCCTGAGCGGGACATCGCCACGCCATCGATGCTGAACTGCGCATCTTGTGCAGCGACCGACTGAGTAACATTGGTGTCCTTCGTACCTGGGCCACCTGTACCGGCGTAATCCGTGTAGTTCAGACCCGCGACGCCCGACATGCGGATCTGGTTACCAGTGCCACCGTTCTGGGACGTTATGACCAATCGATACGGCGTGCCCGACGTGGTGCCGTCATTGATGATCGTCGCAGTGACACCGAGCCCTGCGGCGTTGATTGCATCACGCGCGCCTGCGAGCGACTTTCCGGTTAGATCGATATCGACAGAGTTACTCGCCGTGAAGCCGTTGGTTGCCGTTGCGTCGGCTTTGCCAACTTCGAGTTTGAGCGTTCCAGTAAAGCTCGTTCCCGATGCGAATGCAGCCATGACCTTCTGAGCTTGGCTCAGCTGGGTGACTTCAATCTTGTAGGAGCCGGCAACTGCGCCGGTGGTGGCGCTGGCAGAAACGACAGAACTGTCGGTACTTGTTGCCGTGTACGCGGCAAAACTTGCCGACGTTTTCAGCGCATCTGAGGCAGCTTGCAGTGACGACACAGCACTCTTGATCTGGCCCATCGCCGACAACTGCGATTTCAGACCGCTCTGCTGATTTTGCAGGATCGTGATCGGGCGTTTTTCGACATTCACCAGCCCTGTTAGCAGGGTGTTGAGGTCGAGGCCCGATCCGATTCCGAGACTACTGAATGACGCCATGCTGCTCACCTTGTCCTGATTGCCGAGCCTTGGGCTCGGCGCCTCAGGCCTTTTGTTTCAGAAACACGCCACTTGCCTTCTTCTCTCCGTCCATGTTGTCGAGCGCTTTGGCGATCGCCAGGACTTCTTCGCTCGGGATTTGGCGGATCACTTCCTTGGTTGCAGAGTCGACGACACGGACGACCGTGCGGCCTGTGTCTTCGTCAATCGAGAACTGCAAATTGCGTGCCATCGGATCCACGGCCTTTTTCACTTCTTGAAGCGCGCGTTCGACTGCTTGACGATCCGGTTGCTTCTGTTCGGCGCGTGCCTGCGATGCTTCTTGCGTGGCGCTGTCTGCATTCGCGGCCTTGACGGACTCCGATGACGCAACACCGCCGGCAGGGCTTGCCTGGGCGGTGGGTCTTGCTTCTGCGGTATTCCGTAATGGCGAACCCGACGACGGCGGGAGCGCCCCTGGAGGCGAAGACCCTATCGATGGAATTGTCGTCATGTTGCCTTCTCCTACCCTGGCCGTCTTTGGGCGATCCGGTCAGGATCGCCCAAGCCGGCGAGATCCAATATCAGGGTTAGCGGAGCAGGCTCAGAGCCTGCTGCGGAACCGCATTCGCCTGCGCGAGAATCGCGGTGCCAGCCTGCTGCAGGATCTGCAGGCGGGTGAGGTTCGCTGTTTCAGCGGCGAAGTCGGCATCGGTGATACGACCACGTGCAGCGGACTGGTTTTCGATTGCGATCGACAGGTTGCTGATGACGGCCTGCGTGCGGTTGATGGCAGCGCCGAAGTCCGCGCGGTTAGTCGTAACGGTGTTGATCGCCTTGTCGATTGCCGCGATCGCGGTGAGAGCCTGAGCGGCACCCAGCGAGGCCTTCACTGCACCGCCGACGTTGATGTTGCTCGAACCCACCGACAGACCGCTACTGGCCATCAGGTTCTTGGTGGTGACCGAGATCTGGTTGTCAGCACTGGTGTTCGCACCGACCTGGAAGCTGAAGCTCTGCGCCGACGAGTTCGTCAGGGCGAGGTTGTTGAACTTCGTGTTCTGTGCGATCCGGGTGATTTCCTTCTGCAGCGCGGTGAATTCCACCGAGATGTTTGCACGGTCGCTGGAGGTGTAGGTGCCGTTGGCAGCCTGCACGGCGAGTTCGCGCATCCGCTGGAGGTTGTCGCTGATCTTGGCTGCCGTACCGTCGGCAACCTGCACCATCGAGATCGCGTCGTTGGCGTTACGGACTGCAACTGTCTGGCCGCGGATCGTCGAGCCGATGCGCTCGGAAATCGCAAGACCGGCGGCGTCGTCTGCCGAACTGTTGATGCGCAGGCCGGAGGACAGGCGCTGCAGCGGGTTGGCCAACTGGGTTTGGGTCGTCGTCAGATTGCGTTGTGCGTTCAACGAATAGACGTTGGTGTTGATAGTCAGTGCCATGATGAAACTCCTTGTCGTTCCGTTTCCGTATGTATTTAGCAACCGGCTTTGCCGGTTGATTCAAGCGTCGTTGCGCTTGTGTTTGTTAGCGGCGCTTGCTTGGAAAACTTTAGGAATTTCTTCGGGTTACCAAGCTTTGTGCGCCGCATTAAGTGTTATTACGGCGCATGCGCGGCAGGGTTTAGGGGCAGACAAACCTGAAGGGCGGTGGCGGCAGCAATCGCAGGAATAGAGGGGCTTTCCCGGGGATATCGAGCCTCACAAGCGGACCGTTCTGGCTCACAATCCAGCG
Organism: uncultured Uliginosibacterium sp.; assembly: GCA_945957295.1. Classification (GTDB taxonomy): domain Bacteria; phylum Pseudomonadota; class Gammaproteobacteria; order Burkholderiales; family Rhodocyclaceae; genus Niveibacterium. The sequence continues at coordinate 17,278 of CAMFLH010000018.1, read as the reverse complement.
TGGCCGCGTTTTATTCGTTGGTATTTGGCGCGGCTTATCTGGAGTGATGCCAAGAACATGAACGAAGCTGAAAGCGCTGCGCACGCGGAATGGACGCCTTTGCAAGAGGCCTACATACGAAAGCTGTTCGCCACCTACCAGGCGAACCTCTACTTCTTGCGGGAAAAATTCCCGGCTGTCTTCGATACGCTGATGGCTACGAAACTGCCTGCGCCATTCGAAGTGGATGCGGAAGCGCGTATGACCATCTTCAGCGGCAAGCACGCTGGCGGCTTACGTGATTTCACCGACCTGGGGCGAGTGTTACTCCATGAGTTCGAGCGCGCTACGGATGGAACGCGCATTTGGGTGGAGGCGGGGTACCTTGAAAACCCCGCTGAGATTACGGACTACGCGGGTAATCCAGACTTCTTTAGGCCGGTAGAGCATGTGTTCCGCGGCGAAATTGTCCGCCGCTTCCAAGAGCGCTGTCCGTCCCCGGATCAGCGGCACCGGCGGCCGGTGTTCGGCGACCATGTGCAACCCCTTGTCATCGTTTTCGGTAGCGGGTTCGGGTGGCATCTCGAACGCCTGATTGACGAGTACGAGATCTTTCATCTGTTCATCGTCGATACCGATGTCGAACGGTTGAACATGTCGCTGTACTTTGTAGACTTCATTGCCCTTCATCAGCGCTTTGAGCGTCATGGCCGAAGTTTCTCGATTGCGTTGCATGACGACAACGAGCTACTTGCCGCGAGCGTTCTCGCAACGATCCAGAAGCACGCTGCGCCATATATGGTTCAGGGGGCTGCGCTGTTCTTTCATGACTACGACTCTGAGCGCGTTCGCGATCTTTGGGAGCGCATCGGTGCCGACATGGGCAAGCTCTTCCGCGGCTGGGGCTTCTTCGATGATGAGATCCTGGGCTTGCGCCACGCGGTGGAGAACGCTATGGCGAGGCGCCCGGTATTCGTGGGCGGCGCTTCCGTGCCGACCGACGCCGTCGCGGTCGTGGTCGGCGCGGGGCCGTCCCTCGATACGCTGTTGCCGGTGCTACGCGCGTACCGAGATCGGGTTGTCGTATTTTCGTGCGGTACTGCGATCTCCGCACTCGCAAACGCCGGCGTTGATCCCGATTTTCACGTCGAGATTGAGCGCACTGCGGCAACCTACCGCATCCTCGATACACCTCGAACGCGCGCGGTTCTGGCCCGCACACCGCTTCTGACGTCTGCGATCATGTACCCGGGTGTCTTCGATCTCTCGCCCAACCCGGCGATGTTCCTGAAAGACATCGATTTCGGTTCGAACATGTTGGACTTCGATGGGCGCTTGCCACGTGTACGTACGAACCCCACATGCACGAACGGCGGGCTCGACCTCGCGCTGAAGATGGGTTTCCGCGAGGTGTATCTCTTTGGCGTGGATCTCGGTTTTCACCCCGATGGCGCCCACCACTCGCGCAATTCGATCTACTACAACGGCGAGGCGAAGGGCGACTATCTGGCTGGCGTCGTTGCCGGTACGAACTGGTTGCATCGCGGTGGCAACCCAGTGCCCGGCAATTTTCGCGATACGGTCTTGTCCACCGATCAACTCACGTACTCGCGAGACGTATTGCAGGTCTCTATCGCCGCACACCCCGATGCAGTCGTCTACAACCCCAACGACGGCGCCCGCATTGCATGGACCCAGCGGATACTGCCGGACGACATCCAGATCGCAGCAACACCGGAGTCTCGCCGGTTGGCCGTCGATGCCGTCTCGCGCGCGTTCATGCGCGGTGTCCTTGACGACATGCCGGGCAACATTGCGAGCCTTCTGGCACAACTGGACGCAGTCATTGCTGATCTGACCGAACTCTTCGCGCGGCCTATTCAGCGTAAGGCGGATCTCTTCGTGCGCTTGGCCGATATGCACGCCTATTTATTCCAGCCGGATCATCAGCAAAGCCAGGTGTTCCCTCTTGTTCGGGGGTCCTTGCAGCACATGGGGCGCTTCGCGAACGACTGTTTTGCTCTGATGAAGGACGAAACCGCTGCGGTTGAGTACGGCAGGGAGGTCTTCGATCTCTTGCTGGGCTTCCTCAAGGCGGGTCGCGAAAACATCCTGGCGTTGCACGCCCTGGCAAGTACGGGGACACTGCCGGACAAACAAGGGGAGTGATTAATGTTCGACGACAAGAGCATTCTGGTCACCGGCGGCACTGGGTCGTTTGGAAAACGCTTCATCGCCACCGTGCTGGAACGCTACAAGCCACGGCGCCTGATCGTGTTCTCACGCGACGAACTCAAGCAGTACGAGATGGCGCAGCACTTCACCGACCCTTGCATGCGCTTCTTCCTAGGCGATGTGCGCGATGGCCAGCGCCTGATCCAGGCCATGCGCGATGTCGACTATGTGGTACACGCCGCTGCGCTCAAGCAGGTGCCGGCGGCCGAATACAACCCGATGGAGTGCATCAAGACCAATATCCACGGTGCGCAGAACGTGATCGAGGCGGCACTCGCGAACGAGGTTGAGAAGGTCATCGCGCTGTCGACGGACAAGGCGGCGAACCCGATCAACCTGTATGGCGCAACGAAACTCGCCTCTGACAAACTGTTCGTCGCCGGCAACAACCTTGCCGGGCGGCAGCGCACGCGCTTCTCGGTGGTGCGCTATGGCAACGTGGTCGGTTCGCGCGGCTCGGTCGTGCCGCTCTTCCAGAAGCTGGTTGCCGACGGCGTGACCGAGCTGCCGATCACGGATCTGCGCATGACGCGCTTCTGGATCACGCTGCAGGAAGGTGTCGATCTGGTGTTGGAGAGCTTCGCGCGCATGCACGGCGGCGAGGTGTTCGTGCCGAAGATTCCATCCGCGCGGATTGGCGATCTGGCCGACGCAATCGCGCCCGGGCTTGCCCGAAAGATCATCGGCATTCGACCCGGCGAGAAGCTCCACGAAGTGATGGTGCCGGTCGACGACGCCTTCCACACGCTGGAGTTTCCAAACCACTACGTGATCAAGCCGAGCATCCAGTTCGTCACCGAGCCGGAATACGAGATCGACGCGACGGGCGATCGTGGCACGCCGGTTGAGGACAGCTTTGAATACAGCTCCGGCACCAACCCGGAGTTCCTGACCGTCGACGCGATCCGCAGCTTGCTGGCTCGCGCAACATGATTCCGTACGGCCGCCAGAGCATCTCGCACGAGGATCTCGCTGCCGTCGAAGCGGTGCTGCGCTCCGATTGGCTGACGCAAGGGCCGGCGGTGCCGCGCTTCGAGGCGGCAGTCGCTGGCTATGTCGGTGCGCAGCATGCGGTGGCGGTCAATAGCGCCACATCGGCGCTGCATGTTGCCTGCGCGGCCTTGAGTGTCGGGCCGGGCTCGCGGGTCTGGACGGTGCCGAACACCTTTGTAGCGTCGGCCAACTGTGCACGCTACTGCGGCGCAGATGTGGGTTTCGTGGACATCGACCGGCAAAGCTACTGCATCGATGCGCATGACCTCGAACGGCGCCTGCGCGCGGCACGCGCTTCAAGTTCATTGCCGGATGTGCTGGTGAGCGTTGATTTCGCCGGGCAAGCCTGCGATTACGAAGCGATTGCGAAGTTGAAAGCCGAGTTCGGCTTCCGGCTGATCGAAGATGCCTCACATGCGATCGGTGCTACCTTCCGCGATCAGCGTATCGGCGCACTGGCGGTGGCCGATATCACGGTATTCAGCTTCCACCCGGTCAAGATTGTCACGTCGGCCGAGGGGGGCATGCTGCTGACGGCCGACTCGGATCTCGCCGAATCCGCACGCCGGCTGCGCAGTCACGGTATCGAGCGCGATCCGCAGCGGCTGCTGCAGAAAGACGAAGGCGGCTGGTACTACGAGCAACAGGCGCTTGGCTGGAACTACCGCATCACTGATCTGCAGGCTGCGTTGGGGGCTAGCCAGGTTGCAAGGATCGACGGATTTCTTGAACGGCGCCGGGCGCTCGCGCGGCGGTATGACGAGGCGCTGTCGGCATTGCCGCTTCAGCGGCCGTGGCAACGCCCCGACGCGTTGTCGGCCTACCATCTCTACCCAGTGCTATTGCGCGACGCGGCGCAGCGACGGTTGGTGTATGAACACCTTCGCGATGCCGGTATTGGCGTGCAGGTGCATTACCTCCCGGTCCATCTGCAGCCCTACTACCGGGCGCTTGGTTTCGCGCCGGGCGACTTTCCGGTCGCCGAGTGGTATGCCGAGCGCACCTTGTCCTTGCCGCTTTATGCGGACCTCACCGAGGCTGCGCAGGACCGCGTGCTTGCGGCGCTGAGCGAGGCGCTCAAATGAAACTGTGCGTGATTCCCGCGCGCGGCGGCAGCAAGCGTATTCCGCGCAAGAACATCCGCTCGTTTGCGGGCCGGCCGATGATCGCGTGGTCGATTACGGCAGCGCTCGAGAGCAAGCTCTTCGACCGAGTCATCGTGTCGACCGACGATGCCGGCATCGCCGCCGTAGCGCAGGAATGGGGCGCGCAGGTGCCATTCACCCGCCCGCCGGCGCTGTCGAATGACCATGTCGGCACCGCGCCGGTGGTAGTGCATGCGATCGACTGGTACGCGGCGGCAGGCGAGACGCCGACGACGGTGTGCTGCCTCTATGCCACTGCGCCCTTCGTGCGGGCGCAGGACCTGATTGCAGCCGAGGCTGCACTGCAGCAAAGCGGCGCGTGTTTCGTATTCACCGCAACGACCTTCGACTTCCCGATCCTGCGTGCCATTACGCTGGATGCGCAGGGCCAGCTTGGGCCGATGTTCCCTGAGCACATCGGCAAGCGCTCGCAGGATCTTCCCGAAGCTTTTCACGATGCCGGCCAGTTCTACATTGGCGACGCACAGCACTGGCGCGACAACGTTCCGATGTTCGGGCCGCGGGCGCAGATGTTCCTGTTGCCGCGCCATCGGGTGCAGGACATCGACACCGAAGAGGATTGGCGCAGGGCGGAGTGGTTGTTCCGCGCGATGCGTGAAGCGGGCGAATGAAGGTCGTTTTCCGCGCTGATGCGTCCCCGGACATCGGCCACGGCCATGTGATGCGTTGCCTCGCGCTTGCCGACGCGTTACGCGTTCGCGGCGCGCAGTGCATGTTCGTGTGCAGGCGAGGGGGCGATGCAGCGGCTGCCGCGGTCTCCGCGGCAGGGTTTGCCCTTCACGTGATCGACGTCGGCGATGGCGACCCCTGTGCCGACGCTGCGGCCACATCAGCGGCGCTGGCGAGCGGATCGGTCACGGACTGGCTTGTCGTGGATCACTATCGGCTCGGCGCTGCATGGGAATCGGCCCTGTCCGGCCAGGTCGGTGCCGTGATGGCGATCGACGACCTGGCCGATCGGCCGCATGCTTGCCGGCTGCTGCTCGATCAGAACTGGCACGACTATCCCGCGGCACGTTATGCGGGCTTGCTGCCACCTGGCTGCGACACGTTGTTCGGCCCTGCTTGGGCGTTGCTGAGGGCGGAGTTCGCCGATGCGCGCGCAGCTCGCCCGGCAAGACGCGATCCGCGGCATCGCGTGCTCGTGTGTTTTGGCGGTGGCGATGCGCCGAACGCGACCGGGCAAGTGCTGCAGGCGCTTAAGCCGCTCGCGTCGCGGTTCGAACTGGACGTCGTTGTTGGCGCCGGCAATCCGCACCAGCAGGCACTGCGCGACCTTTGCGGCTGCCTGCCGAGCGCGAGCCTCACGATTGGCGCGGGTGACGTTGCGAGTCGCATGGCCGCCGCGGATCTATTCATCGGCGCTGGCGGCACGATGACGTGGGAGCGGGCCTGCCTTGGGCTGCCCGGCATCACGATGGCGATTGCGGATAACCAGTTGGCCCTCAGCCGTCGGCTGGCCGCAGTCGGCGAAGGCATCGATCTCGGCAGTTTGTCGCCGGATGCGCTTGCGCGGTTGCCGGCGGCTGTCGAAACCATGCTTGCCGATGCGGAAGGTCTGCAGACGATGGGCGAGGCGCTGGCGCGCCGCTGCGATGGCTTGGGCGCCGCGCGGGTTGCGGAACGCCTCTACGGCTTGCGCGCGAGCTGAACGACTTCGAATATCGCCTCACCGCGCCGACGCTGATAACGCCCGGTTTCGCGAAAACGGTGGCGCAGATGCATCTGCAGCACCGCGGTGTTGAAGGCAAACACCTCGCAACGTACTTCGTTTGCGGCAAGTTGCGCCTGGGCCCAGGCAAGCGACGCGACTTCCATGCCGTTCCAGGCTCGCAGCCGTTCGAGGCCATCGGCGAAGCCATCCGGGTCCAGATAGAAACCCCACAGCCAGGCTGTGTTGTCGTCGGCGCAGCGTGAGAAGGTCACCACGCCGCAAGGTGTGGCCTTGTGTTCGATTACCAGTAGCTGGTAATCGTCGCGGGTCTTGAGGCTGGCCCACCAGCGTGCATGTTCGGCGGCGCTGATTTCGTGTTCGGTGAACATCACGCGCCGAACTTCTGGGTGGTTGCGCCAGCGGAGGATCGTGGCGGCATCCGCATCGACGGCCCTGCGCAAGGTGGTGCTCGGCGGCGCGCTCATGCGATCACCACATGGCGCGAGAAGGCCATCAGCAGATCGTGCCCGTCCCAATGATCGCCGAAGCGCAGTGCATCGCCGATTGGCACGACGCGGTCCACCGCGCGATCTGCCAGGGCCTGCACCCACTCGGTGAGGGCTGCTCGCTCAAAGCCGAAGTAGGCCACCGTTTGATCGGTGGCGCTGAACAGATCGAGCGTGTCGCCGAGCTTTGCGCGGGTGATTTCGTAGAACAAGCCGTAGCCACAGTGCCCGCCGCGCAGCTCGGGGGTGAACGCATCTGCATCGAGCCGCAGCGGCCAATCGCTGAGGTTGCCGTGCGCGCGGACTTGCGCCACGGCGGCGGCACGGTGGGCCGCGACGAGCCGGTTTGCCAGCTCGCTGGCATCCGGTGTCTCGCCGCGACGAGCGAGTTCTTCGCTCACTGTTCGCCAGAAGCGGCTTTTTGCCTGCGCAACCTGGGTTGTGTCGCCAATCCACACGACTGCGCGTGGCGACGAGCAGGCCTGCTGCGCAAACCAGAAGGCATCGTTGTGGAAGGCGCTCGCGAGGCGGCTGATTGCGTCGTCGTTGGCCGTAAGGAGCGAGTCTGCATTGAGCAGCGCCCAGGACTGGCGATCCGGGAAGACGAGCTCGGTCGCGAGCGGCGGTAGTGCGATGCGGCGAAAGTGCGCCACCGTGTCGTTTCCACCCCATACGACGCGCAAACCGCAGCGTGCCGATAGCTCGGCGTTGATGGCGTCGTCACGTTCGTAGGCAAGTACCGCGTTGCACGCGGCGATATGCGGATGTGCGGCGAGCGTGTCGGCCAGCAGCTGCAGCAGGGTCGCGCGATGCGCGTTGTCGCGGCGCGAGATCCGCACGATGTTCCGGTTGCCACATAGCAGCGAGAGGAACCAGCTGTACACGAAGACCGCGTCGACATTCGCCGGCGCGACATGGAACACGACGCCGCGCGGCCGTAGCACGCCATTGGAGGCCAGCGTTGCGTGCCTTTGCCGCAGCACTTCGACCGCCGCCGGGCGGAACCAGTAGCCCAGCGCGACCAGTTCCGGTGCGGTTCGCAGCGCATGGTCTTGCAGCAGCCTTGCGGAGAAATCGCTCAGGAAAGCGAGCGTGCGCGCGTCAAACGGCTGCAGGGTGCGCTCGCCAAGGCCGTCGAGTTGCGCGCGTGCGTTGTCGTCGGCGCGATGGGGAAGTATCAGTTCCATGGTGTTCTCACGCCGCGCGGGTGTCACTGCAGCCGCGCAGTTCCGCGCGCGGCAGGCGGCCATCGACTCGCAGCGTGCGCCCCATTCGCCCGCAGGGGCAATCGTCCTCGCCGAGAACGCCACCGATGTCTTCGGTGAGCAGGCTGTGGCCGGGGTAGCTGCCGGGCAGGTCGCTGAGCAGTTGAATTACGCCGGTCCTGCCAAGCGGTAGCGGGGCGAGGCTGATCGGATCACGCACGATCGCTTCCGCATAGTCCGGCGTGTGCAGCCGCCCGGCGCTGCACTCCATGAAGATCGAGCCGACTTGTTCGGCCATACCGTAATAGTTATGCACCTGCTCAATGCCGAGCGTCTCCGCCACGCCTTGCTTGAACTGCGCATTGCCGACTTGCTGGTCGGCCAGTCGCTTCCAGCCGCCGCCATGCAACAGGATGCTCCCTGGCGGAAAGTCGAGGCGCTCGCCGCGTGAGCGGAGCGCCTGCACAAGATCGCGCCACACGACAAAGGTGAAGCCGAACACCAGCACTGCTTCGTCGGCGAAGCGCGCGAGGAAGTCGCGCACGGCATCGAGATCCAAGGTCAGGTCTGGCTTCAGCGCGTAGCTGTGCTGGCGGCCGAAGTTGCCGAAGCCGAGCACCGCAGCGCCGCGCGCCGACAGCGCCTCGCCGGAGCGCAGCAGGTCATTGCGGTCCACCACCAGCATCGGCCGGCGGGCACGACCCAGCACATCGCCGACGATCCGGGCCAGCGCACGAGTCTGGTTGGCGGCTGTGTCGCGATCGAGCAACACGCGTGAAGGCAGACTCCCACTCGTGCCAGAGGAGCGCAGCTCGCGAATGATCTGTTCGTCTGGAACGCTGGCGAGGCGCAAGTGCTTGAAGATGCCCACGGGAAGCCGAGGCAGCGCTTCAAGCGTGTCGGCTGCGCGCCAGTCGGCATGTAGTGAGTCGAGCATCCGCGCGTAGGGCGCGCAGTGGGCGTAGTGCTGCGCAGTGAGCGTGTGAAGGCGTTCGAACAGCCGCGCACGCTTTTGGGCCTGCGGCATCGAGAAGGGGCCGACCGTGTGGTTGCCGTCAGCCATTGGTGTGAACCTTCAGTTGCAGGCGCAGCGCCGGGTAGTCCATTTTGCCGGAGCTTGTCAGCGGGAACTCGCGGAGGCTGCAAACGCGCAAACCGCTCGGATGCACGCCCAGCGTGCTGCGCAGCACCTCAAGAGCAGCCGCTTCTTGGCGCGAGTCGGCCAGCACCACGCGGAGTGCGTCGTCTTCATCGAGCGCAGCGACCGCGCAGCCGAGTTGATTGCCGAGCAGCGTCTCGACTTCGTCGAGATTCACACGATTGCCGAACACCTTGGCGATGCGCTTGATACGGCCGGTGAGCCAGAAGATGCCGTCTTTATCCTGGCGAGCGAGGTCGCCGGTGTGCAACACGCCATTCAGCGTGTCGCCCGTCGCGAGGTCGTCGCGCGACTCTGCGTAGCCGAGCATGACGTTGGCGCCGCGATAGACGAGTTCGCCCTCGTCGGTCACCGACAGCGCGCCGCCGGGAATCGCCTTGCCGATGGCGCCGAGTTTGGAGGCCAACAGTTCAGGCGGTAGATAAGCAATACGTGCGGTCGCCTCGGTCTGCCCGTACATCACGAAGAAACGCCAGCCCTGTGCCTCGGCCACTTGCCGGAAGTGTTCAGTCAACTCGGGTGACAGCCGGCCGCCGGCCTGCGTCAGCGTTCTCAGGGTCGGCAAAGCCATTCGCTCGATGCGCAGGCGCGCCAGCATCTGCCAGGTGAAGGGCACGCCAGCCAGCGACGTCGCGCCGCCTTCGCGGAAAAGATCCCAGAACGGCCGCGTGGTCACCGCGTCATCCGTCAGCAGCAGCGCCGCGCCAACATGCAGATGGCTGTTGATGACCGACAGCCCATAGGAGTAGTGCATTGGCAGCGTCGTGATCGGCCGCTCGCTGCTGTTCAGCTCAAGATACTCGGCGATCGACGCTGCGTTCGCAGCCAGGTTCGCGTAGCTCAGACGCACCATGCGCGGGCTGCCGGTGGTGCCGGAGGTGGATAGCAGCAGCGCCAGCTCCGGGTGGATCGGGCGCTCATCGCGTGGCAGAAAAATCAAACGCTTGTCGTGCCAGTCGAGACCTCCGCGGTCTTGCATACGCGCAGCGGGCCCGAGCAGCCAGTCCGGCTGGTAGCGTTCGAGCAGTCCATCAACCGCAGCGTCAGAAAGGTTGTCGGGAAGCAGCGCTACGCAGTCCTCTGAGCGCAAGCTCGCAAGATAGGCCGTCAGGCTTGGCACATCGTTACGGCAGAGCAGGAAACCGAGGCGCTTGCGCTCGCGCCTGCCCAGCATCGCGTTGAATCCGTCGCAGGCCGCGCCGAGCGCGCCGTAGGTGATCGTCTGCAGCGGGTTGCCGACGAGCAATGCGTGCGCATCAGCGTCGCCGGCGAGCAAGCAGAAGCTCATACCTGCATGCCGCCGTCCACACCCAGCACCTGGCCTGTGACATAGACGGAAAGGTCCGACGCAAGGAATAGTGCGGCGTTCGCCACTTCGTCTGCGCTACCGGGGCGACCCATGCCAATGTTGGCAATGACGCGTGCGCGAACCGCATCGTTGTAGTGCGCGGTCATCGCTGTGTCGATGAAGCCCGGTGCGATGGCGTTCACGCGGATGTGTTTAGGCGCGAGTTCGCGCGCGGCGGACTTCGTCGCGCCGATGACGGCAGCCTTGCTGGCCGCATACAAAGTCTGATTCGCGCCGCCGACCACGCCGATGATGCTGGTCAGGTTGATGATGCTGCCGCTGCCATGCCGCGCCATCAGCCGCGCCGCGTACTGCATGTGGTGAATCGTGGCGGCGACGTTGACCTGCAGGGTGTGGTCGATGGCGTCGGCGCTGATCATGCCGAGCGGCGCGTCCTGCATGATGCCGCCGGCGTTGATCAGGATGTCCATGCGCTTGTAGGTGTTGGCAAAACCCTTCAGGGCGGCTGCGATCGCCGCTGGATCATCAAGGTCGTAGGCCAGTGTGGTCAGCGGGGCGAAGCCCTCAGTCCGCAGTGCCTCTACCTGCGCGGCGAGTCGCTCGGCGCTGCGTGACGCGAGCGCGACGCGGGCACCGTGCATCATCAGCTTGCGCGCGATGGCGCCGCCGATGCCGCCGGTGGCGCCGGTTACGAGTGCTACACGCTCACTCAGGTTGAAGCTGGTGTCGGGATGCATGGGGCAGCAAATAATCGATAGCGTCGGTGAGGTGAGCGATCCGTGCGCTGGCGTGCGGATCATCCGGCGCGCTGTGCAGCGGATCGTACAACAGCCGGTGGCCGACGCCCGCTCTGGCTCCGGCCTCGGTGTCACTCAGTTTGTCACCGATCAGGATCGACGTGGCGAGCGTGATACCGAGATCGTCGCGTGCGCGGAACAGCATGCCGGGGGCAGGCTTGCGATCCGGCGATTCGCGGCGGTACTCACCGATCCCGTGCTCCGGATGACTGGGGCAGTGATACACCGCCGACAGCGGCGCGCCAGCTTCGGCGAATTGCGCCCGCATCCACTGCATCAGTGCATCGAACTGCGCTTCGCTGAAGTAGCCGCGGCCGATCCCGGCCTGGTTGGTCACGACGACAATCTGGTAGGCCCTCGCGTGCGCGGCGCGCGCCAGCTCGAAGATGCCGGGGATGAAGCGCACGTCTTCGGCGCGATGTACGTAGCCCGGGTCTTCGTTGATCACGCCATCGCGATCGAGGAACAGGGCGTTGCGATGGTTCATGCGACGCGCGCGAAGAAATCGGCCCCCGCGGCGTAGGTCTCCGGTGTGCCGATATCGATGAAAGGGCGGGATTCGCAGCGTGCCGCGATCCGACCGTCGGTGTAGAGAGGGAACACTTCGCGTTCGAGCGAGACCGCACTAGCTTCGGGTATCGCTGCGAGTACTTCGCGCTCGATCAGGTAGATGCCGGCGTTGATCCAGCCACAGCCGCCGCTTGCCTGCTTTTCATGGAAGGCGCTGACGTGGCGACCGTCGCGATCGAACTCCAGCGCCCCATAGCGCGATACGTCGGTGACCTGCACCGCGCTGAGCGTGATGGCTGCGCGTGCGGCGCGGTGCGTGGCAAGCAGCGCGGTCAGATCGGCATCGACGTAGGAATCGCCGTTCAACACCAGGACCGTGCTGCTGCGAAGCAACGGCAGCGCGTGGCGCAGGGCACCGCCGGTGCCGAGCGGCGTTGGTTCAATCGACGCAAGGATCTCCGGGCCACGCTCGCAACGCCACTGATCGAGGATAGGGGCAGCCGAATCGGCGAGATGACCGAGTGCAAACACGATCCGCCGCACACCGGCATGGCGTAGCTGGCGGAAGATGCGCGCGGCGAACGGTTCGTTCGCGACGTTCGCAAAGGCCTTCTGGCGGTCAGCAACTACGCTGCGCAAGCGGGTGCCGAGGCCGCCGGCCAGCACAAGCGCGTCGATACCGGCAAGCTCAGGCGAGTTCATCATCGAAGGGTGCGTAGTAGACGATCTGGCTGCCTTGCGTGTCGAAGCGGAACGGCACGCACAGCAGATGCTTGAGCGCCTCGCGGATCGCTGCATGGCGCTCGGGCTCGGCAATGAACAGCATGAAACCGCCGCCGCCTGCACCCAGCAGCTTGCCGCCGGCGGCGCCGGCCTTGATGCCGGCTTCGTAGATCTGGTCGATCGTGTTGGTGCTGATCAGGTGCGACAGTTGCTTCTTCACTCGCCATTGCTCGTCGAGCAAACGGCCGAGATCGGTGATCGGCTGATCCACATTGACGAGAATCCGCACCGAATCGTCAACGATTTCGCTCATCCGCGACAACTCGCTGGCTTTCTTCGGCGTGGCCTTCACCTGCTCGGCGGCGATCTCGCTCGCCTGACGTTGCAAGCCGGTGAAGAACAGCAGCATGTGCTTCTGCAGATCAGCGAGGCGGGAGGCCGACAGAATCACGGGTTCGACCATCACCTCCTGCTGGCCACCGAAGTGGATCAGGTTGAGCCCGCCGAAGGCGGCAGCCGTCTGGTCCTGTGAGCCGACCTGTTCGCCGAGCACGTTCTGCTCGATGTGGATCGCCTTCACCGCCAGCTCTCGCTTGGTCGGCATGCTGTGGGTGAGCGCATGCAGGCTGTGCAGCATGCCAACGGTGAAGCTCGAACTCGATCCGAGCCCCGACATCGCGGGCAGATCGCCGTGGTGCACGATGTCGATGCCACGCTCGATGCCCATGTAGCGCAGGCACTCGCGAATCGCCGGGTGCTTGATGTCGTCGAGGCAATTCACCTCTTCGCGCTTGTAGTAGCGGATTCGGTACTTGTAGTCGAAGAAGGGTGGCAGGTAGCGCAGCGTGATGAAGCTGTACTTGTTGATCGAGGTGCTGAGAACCTTGCCGCCGTGTTCGCGGTACCACACCGGATAGTCGGTGCCGCCGCCGAAGAAGGAGATGCGCAGGGGGGTCCGGCAGATGATCATGGCAGTCCCCTCAGGCGAGCGCCGCGTGACGTTGCAGGATGCGATCGAGCACCTGCGCGCGGCCGATACCGGCGGCGTCGTGAATCTGGTCGCGCGAGCCGATCTCGAAGATGTAGCGATCACCGACGCCCATTGCTTCGAGCTTGCCGCCGGCCATGCGACGCAAGCTGTTCTCGATGCTGCGGTCAAGCACCGCCTCCTGCAGCAGCAGCGTACGCGGCGCATGAGCGAGTTCGGCTTCGAGCGCCGTGGTGTCGACACAGTTGTAGGCGACGAGGTCAATCAACAACGGGTCGATGCCCTCGGCGCGCAGTTCGGGCAGCAGGCTCCAGGCCACATGGCTCATATAGCCGGTGCTGACGATGGCAAGGTCGCGCCCGCTGTTGAGCACGCGGAAGCCGCGTTCGATCAGCCCATCGTTTCCAACGTCGCACACCGGCTCGTGCGGCTTGGCGTCAAAGCGCAGGTATTTGATGCCCGGCGTGGCAAGACAGTGCTTCGCCAAAAGGGGCGCCTGCGTGTGGTCGCTAAGCGAATACACCGATAGATTCGGCAAGGCCGACATCACTGCAAGATCTTCGATGCAGTGGTGCGTAGGCCCCGAGACGTCGTAGCTGAAACCGGCGCCGACGCCGACCAGCGTCACATTCATCGGCCGCAGTTGCGAGAGGATCGCGAGGCTCACGCGGATCTGCTCGAAGCAGCGCATCGTAATGAAGGGCGCGATCGCGTAACCGATCACGCAGAAGCCTTCGAGTGCGAAGCCGGTCGCGAGGTTGATCAGGTTCTGTTCGGCGATGCCGACGTTAACGAAGCGGTCCGGGAACTCGGCGCGGATAGCGTCGATGGCGGGTGCGCCGAAGTCGGCCGATAGCAGCACGACGTCCGGTGAAGCCCGCATTTCTTCGAGCACCGTCGCGAGGAAGGTGTCGCGCATCGTGGTTTTCATTGCGCACCTCCGTCACCGAGGATGGCGTCGATCTCCGCGCGGCCGACCCCCATCACATGCGCCAGTGGTGAGCTTTCGAGCGAGGCGACGCCCTTGCCTTTCAGGGTGTTGGCAATCAGCACTTTGGGTTGTGGCGAATCGGATGCGAGCAGCGCTTCGAAACCGGCAAGCAGTTGCGCTACGTCGTGACCATCCTCCACGGTGTGCGTCTGCCAGCCGAATGCGGCGAACTTGGCGTCGAGCGGGCCGAGGTTCACGACGTTCTCGGTGTAGCCGAGCATCTGGCGGCCGTTGCAGTCGACCATCGCGATCAGGTTCTTTAACTGATGGTGGGCGGCAAACATCACCGCTTCCCACACCGCGCCTTCGTTGAGCTCCCCGTCGCCCAGCAGCACGAACGTTCGCTGCGGCTTGCCCTTGGTGCGAAGCGCCAGCGCGGTGCCGCTGCCGACGCCGAGACCATGCCCCAACGAGCCGTTGATCGTCTCGTAACCGGGGATGATCGGGTCCGGAATGCCGCCCAGGAAGCTGCCGGGTTTGCACACGGTTTCCAGCGCCGCGAGCGGGAAGTAACCGCGATCGGCGAGGATCGGGTACAGGCAGATCGAACCGTGCCCCTTGCTGATGATGATGCGGTCGCGATCGTCGTGCAGCGGTTCGTCGGGCGTAGTGCACGCGATACCGCCGTAGTACAGCACCGTCAGCAACTCGACGGCGGACAGCGACGATGCGACGCGCGTTTCCGGCGCGCGGCGATGAATCGCCAGCGTCTGCTCGCGCACCCAGCGCGCCTTGTCAGCAAGCGCCTGCGCCCGCGTGGCGGGATTGAGGAATTCGGCTCGGGCGTTCATGTGCATCTCCTCAGGCCGTAACCGGCGCTTCTTCGAGCAGCTTGCGACGCAGCTTGATCGATAGCACTTCGTCGAGATGATCGAGCACCGGTTGGCCGAACTTCTCGCGCACCATGTCGCGGTAGCGCGGCGAGCTGAAGTAGGTGTTGAAGGCCTGGTCGCGGAAGGCCAGGATCTCGGCCGCGCTCAGTGCCTTGTTGGCGAGCGGCATCGTGTCCCAGGCGTGCTGCGAGTACGCGCCCCAGTGCGGCGGAAGGGCAATGCCTTCACGCTGCGCCAGCGTGTAGAGCTGCGAGCCCGGGTAGGCCATGGCCGAATAGAAGTTGGCGAACTCGCAGTTCAGTTCCAGTGCGAGGTCAAGCGTGGCCTGCATTGATTCGTGCGTGTCGTCGGGCAGGCCGAAGATGTAGTTGCCCATCACGCGAATGCCGTGCGACTGGATCTTGCGCACGATGTCGATGATCTCGTCGGAGCCGAAAGACTTCTCGGCGCCGTCGCGCACATGCTCACTGCCGCTCTCGATGCCCAGGCACAGCCAGTTGAAGCCGGCGGCGCGCAGCTTGCCGAGCATGTCGTCTTTCACCGTGTCGACGCGCGCGTAGGCCCAGATGTTGAGGTCGTAGCCGCGTTCGATCAGCAGGTCGCAAATGCCTTCGACGTGGCGGCGGTTGAGCACGAACATCTCGTCGACGAACTTGATGTTCTTGACCCCGTAGGTCTTCACCAGATGGTCGATTTCGGCGACCACGGTTTCGGGGCTCCACATGCGGTAGGCGTTCTTGCCGAAGGGCGCGTTGATGCAACAGAAGTTGCACTTGAACGGGCACCCGAGGCTGGTGTGGATCGACGCGTAGGGCGTGCGTTGGTAGATGTGGTCGAAGCAATGCCAGTTGTGCGCGCGGTAGCGCGACATGTCGAGCAGATCCCACGCGATACCGGGCATCTCGGTATCCAGATCGGCCACCAGCGCCTCGGCCGATTGCGGCGCCATCACCAGCTTGCCGCGCTTCCACCACAACGACGGAATTTCCGAGAAGTCGCTTGTGCCCGCCTCAAGCGCTTCAACGGTTTTCAGAATCGTGACTGGGCCTTCGAGGCTGCAGACGAAGTCGACCTGCTCTTCGCGCATCGTCAGGTCGGGCAGGGCGGCGGGGTGCGTGCCGGTCATCATCACCGGCACATCGGACTGCGCTTTGATCAGCCGCGCGATCTTGCCGGCCGAGGGCATGTTCTGGGTGGAGGCGGAGGGCTGCAGGCCGTACACCACCAGCACCACGAGCTTTGGGGCGTACTGCGCCAGCATGTTCGTAACCGCCTGTTCGGCGGATTCACGGGTGGCCGGCACGTCGTAGATCGCGACGCGCTTGCCCTTCTTGCGCAGGTAGGTGGCGAACAGGCCGGCGAACACCGGCGGTTCGATCGCCGCGATCGTCTCGCCGAGGCCCTGATAGGTGCCGCGGTGGTCACCCGGATTGATCAGCAGGACGTCGATGGTGTCAGCCATGCTGGCTTCCCTTCTTCAGCGAGTAGCGCAGCCAAGCGATATTGGTCGCAGGATCTTCGATGTCGCCGCGGGCCAGCATTGCTTGGACCTCGGCCTCCGGCAGCCAGTCGAAGCCGGTGTGGCCCATCTCGGGGCCGGCAGCGCCAAAGGCCCCCGGCAGGTGCGCCACGAACAGCGCGACGCGCGCCTGCAGCAGCGCCGCTTCGGGCGTGAAGTACCCGAGCGGTTCAAGGTGTGTTGCGTCGATGACGATGCCGGTTTCTTCCACCAGTTCGCGTTGCGCGGCGGCCAGGGCCGATTCGCCCTGGTCAATGAAGCCGCGCGGAATTTCGTAGCCGCTGCGCCCGAGCGGGTGCCGCCAGACTTTCAGCAGCCCGACCTTGCCGACGGCCAGCGGGAGCACGCACACGCCACCGAGTTGATCGGCCCCCAGCGCATTGGGCACAACGGCCAGGAAATTGCCGACCTCCTCGCCGTTGGAGCTGCGAATGTGATCGAAGCAGATGCGGTAGACCGTGTTCTGCGCGATTTCGCGACGGGCGAGGAGGGTGATAGGCGTATCAGACATTGCCGTACTGCGTGTTCTTCAGCATCTGGTAGCCCTTGATCAGCTCGCGGATGCCATCGTCGAGCGTGTAGGCGGTGCGGTAACCGGTGGCCTCCACTTTC
The DNA here is from genome assembly GCA_945957295.1 of uncultured Uliginosibacterium sp. Taxonomy (GTDB): domain Bacteria; phylum Pseudomonadota; class Gammaproteobacteria; order Burkholderiales; family Rhodocyclaceae; genus Niveibacterium. Next base: position 99 of record CAMFLH010000018.1, on the reverse strand, counting down.
TCGTTCGAGACGATGTAGTTGCGCTGATCTGGGTCCTTGCCGAGCGGGGCTTCGAGGAAGGTGAAGTCAGGCACCTGCAGCGCGATGCGCTGGCAGAGT
>CAMFLH010000017.1 GCA_945957295.1 uncultured Uliginosibacterium sp. | reverse complement strand
TGTATAAGAGACAGGAAGGCAGGCTAGTACTGCACGATCAAGGATCCGACGCGTGCGGAAAAGCGTTGCGTACGCAATGCCCTTGCCGAAAGCCGCGGCAGCGATTGCCCCATAAGCGCCGCTCATCAATACGCCCGAGAAACCACAAAGGAATACATCGCGAAACACAGGAACTGCGTGACAGACATGCCTCGCAGCATGGACAGCCACGCCGGTTGCAACAACTCCGGTTACAAACATCATCACTGCCGCGATGCGCGGATTGACGCGTTCCGGCAAAACCAAGCCGCTAAGCCACTTCACACAACGTCCGCCGCATCAACACACTGAGATAGTTCGTCTTCGGCCGCCAGTCATGCGTGCCGACCTCGACATAGCCCCAACGCCGATACATCTCGATCAGCTCGGTCGCCGGCGCCGCGGTGTCGATCGCCATCGTGGCAGCGCCGCGCTCCAGAGCCAGCTCAAGTGCCGCCCGATGCAGTGCACGGCCGATGCCCTGCCCCTTGAAGTCCGGCATCACCGCGAACTGGCAGAGCGTCCAGACCTTCGGATCGCGATACAGCTCCACATCGGACCCAGGCGGCGGCGGTCGGGCAGTGATGGTGCCGACGATGCGGCCGGCCGCTTCCGCCACCAGGCCGTGCCCGGCAGCGAAGCGCGTGGCGGTGTCCGCGGGCGATTGATGGGTCGCCCAGTAACGCAGTCCCCGCGCGGCCTGGCTGGCATAGCCGGCACGGATGACGTCGTGCGTCAGGGCGACGAGGTCATCCGAGTCGTGCAGCGGACGGACCAGCAGCGACGGACTCATCGTCCGCAACGCGCTGGCAAGCGAGGGCTCACTTGCCCCAACTGTCCTTCAGCCCAACGGCCAAGTTGAACACCGGCTTGCCCGCGACCGAATCCTTGCGGTCGGCGACGAAGTAGCCGTGGCGTTCGAACTGGAAGGTGTCACCCGGCTGTGCGGCGGCGAGGCCCGGCTCTACGTAGGCGGTGATGACGCGCTTGGAGTTGGGGTTCAGCGCTTCGAGGAAGTCGCGGCCGCCCGCGTCGGGCTGAGCTTCGGTGAACAGGCGGTCGTAGAGCCGCACTTCGGTCGCAACGCCTTCGCTCGCCGACACCCAGGTGATGACGCCCTTGACCTTGATGCTGTCCGCGCCCGGCGTGCCACTCTTGGTGTCCGGCACCAACTTGGCCAGCACTGCGGTGACACGGCCATCGGCGTCCTTCTCGCAACCGGTGCATTCGATGATGAAGCCGTATTTCAGGCGCGCCATGTTGCCCGGGAACAATCGGCGAAAGCCCTTGGGCGGCACCTCTTCGAAGTCCTCGCGCTCAATCCAGAGCTCCGGCGTCAGGTTGAACTTGCGCTCGCCGAATTCGGGGTGATGCGGGTGGGCGGGCGCAGCGCAAGGCTCCACCTTGCCGGCGCCGATCACTTCATCCCAGTTGGTGAGCTTAAGTTTCAGTGGGTCGATCGCGGCCATCGCGCGCGGCGCCTTGGCTTCAAGGTCTTCACGCAGACAGCCTTCAAGCACCGAGTAGTCGATCCAGGTGTTGTGCTTGCTGGCGCCGGTGCGCTCGGCCAGCATCTGCAGGCTCTGCGGCGTGTAGCCGCGGCGGCGCAGGCCAACGATGGTGGGCATGCGCGGATCGTCCCAGCCGTCGACGATCTTCTCGTCGACCAGCTGCTTCAATTTGCGCTTGCTGGTGATGATGTAGGTGAGGTTGAGCCGCGCGAATTCGTACTGTTTCGGCAGCGGGTCGGCCAGCAGGCCGGCGTCGCGCAGGTGTTCCAGCAGCCAATCGTAGAACGGGCGCTGGTCTTCGAATTCGAGCGTGCAGATCGAATGCGTGATGCGCTCCAGCGCGTCTTCGATCGGGTGCGCGAAGGTGTACATCGGGTAGATGCACCAGGCGTTGCCGGTGGCGTGGTGCTCGGCAAAGCGGATGCGGTAGATCGCAGGGTCGCGCAGATTGATGTTGGGCGCGGCCATGTCGATCTTCGCGCGCACGATCATGCTGCCTCCGGCATGCTTGCCCGCGCGCATCTCGCGGAACAGGCGCAGGTTCTCTTCGACTGAGCGATCGCGCCAGGGCGAGTTCTTGCCCGGCTCGGTCAGCGTGCCGCGGTTGGCGCGCATCTCGTCCGGCGTCTGCTGGTCGACATAGGCAAAGCCGCGCTCGATCAGCGCCTCGGCGGCGCGGTACATGAACTCGAAATAGCTGCTGGCATAGAACAGGTGATTGGTACCGTTCTGGTTCCAGTCGAAGCCCAGCCACTTCACCGCATCGAGGATCGAGTCAACGTACTCCTGCTCTTCCTTCTCCGGGTTCGTGTCGTCGAAGCGCATGTGGCACACGCCGCCGAAATCACGCGCCAGCCCGAAGTTCAGGCAGATCGACTTGGCGTGGCCGATGTGCAGGTAGCCATTCGGCTCGGGCGGGAAGCGGGTGCGGATCTTGGCCGGGTCAGGCTGGCCGGCTCCGTGGTGCGCCGCATCGCCGGGCGTACCAGCCCAATTGCGATGGGCGTAGGTGCCTGCTTCGAGGTCGCGCTCGATGATGTTGCGCAGGAAGTTCGCGGCCGGCGCGTTGGCCGGGGTGTTCTTGTGGTGGGCGTGCTCACGGCGTGTGCGGAATCTGAATTCGGAAACCGTGATTGTAACGGCTCCCCGCCCTATGCCCGCGCATGTGACAAACGCCTCGCAAACGCTTACTCAGGATCAATCCGCACGCAATTGGCATCGTTATAGTGCAAAGCACATGATCTACGCGTAAAGTTCAGCCCGAACCCGCTCCACCATTCGCTTCCCGATGCTTATTACAAACCCACCGGCCCAAGCGGGCTTTCGCGCCCCACAAGGTGTGCGATGACGCCGGTCATAGCCAGCGCCCGTGTGCTGGTCGTCGATGACGACCTCACCACCCGCTCGATCGCGATGGCGGCGCTCAAGGACGCCGGTTTCGAACCCTTCGAAGCCTGTGACGGCGTCGAAGCGCTGGAACGCTTCACCGAACTCCAGCCCGAACTGATCCTGCTCGACCTGATGATGCCGCGGCTCGATGGCTTCGAGACCGCGCGCCGCCTGCGCCGCACGCCGGGTGGCGAGCGTGTGCCGGTGATCGTGATGACCGGGCTGGAAGATTCCGGCGCGATCGAACAGGCCTACCAGGCCGGTGCCACCGATTTCATCTCCAAACCGATCAACTGGATGCTGCTGCGCCATCGCATCCTTTACGTGCTGCGCTCGGCGCGCGCGATGGATGAACTGGCGAAGAGCGAATCCAACCTTGCCGACGCACAGCGAATCGCGCGGCTCGGCAGCTGGGAGTGGCATTTGCGCGAAGGCTATGTGCGCCGCTCGGAACAGTTTTTCGCGCTATTCGGCGATGACCCAGTAGCCTTTCCGCCGGCGATGGATGCGGTGCTCGAACGCGTCTATCCGCAAGACCGCACGATCGTGCGCGAGGCCTATTCGCAGGGCAAACGCGGCCAGCCGTTTCGCATCGAATACCGCATCGTGCGGCACGACGGCGCGCTGCGCACCGTGCTGGAACAGGCGGAACCGATCGCCTCGTCCGATGGCGCGGTAACGCGCCTGCAGGGCACCACGCAGGACATCACCGAACAGGTCGAAGCCGAGAAGCGCATCCGCTACCTCGCGTACTACGACAGCCTGACCGGCCTGCCCAACCGCCAGTACTGCCGCGAACTGCTCAAACAAACACTGCGCCGCGCGACGCGTGCGCGCCACTGGGTAGCCGCGATGGTCGTGGATGTGGACCGCTTCGGTCGCATCAATGAAAGCCTGGGCCAGAGCGTTGGCGACCAGGTGCTTCAGGTCGTCGCGCGGCGGCTTTCCGAAGCGGTGGCGGCGCTGCCGGGGCGCGAAGACAGCCGCTCCACCGCTGCGGTGGTCGCGCGCATCGGCGGCGACCAGTTCGTCGTATTCATCGACGGCGCACCGGCCGGCGAATCGCCCGAGGCGATCAGCGCACGTCTGCTAGACGCGGTGCGCAAGCCGATCCTGCTGTCGGCCACCGAAGTCGCGCTGACCGCCAGCATCGGCCTCGCGGTGTTCCCGGAACACGCTGACGACGCCGACGCGCTGCTCAAGTGCGCCGACATGGCGGTCAGCCTCGCCAAGCGCGAGAACCGTGACGCCGTGCGCTCCTTCTCGCAGGACCTGCGGGTTGCGGCGGAACTGCGCCTGGCGCTCGAAAACGAAATGCGCAAGGCGCTCGAACAGGGCGAATTCGAGCTGCACTTCCAGCCCGTCATTTCCTGGCCGGAGGGTTCAGTGCTTGCGGCCGAGGCGCTGATCCGCTGGCGCCATCCGAAGCGCGGCCTGCTCGCACCGGGCGAGTTCATCCCGCTCGCGGAAGAGACCGGCCTGATCGTTGAGATTGGCGAATGGGGCCTGCAGGCAGCCTGCAAACAGATGGCCGCCTGGGTTGCGCAGGGTGTCGCGCCGCGTGCGGTCGCCGTCAACCTGTCAGGCATCAGCTTCCGCCATGTGCGGCTGTTGTCGGCCGTCAGCAGCGCACTGGCCGCGGCCGGGCTGCCGGCAAACCGGCTCGAACTGGAGATGACCGAAAGCGTGCTGATGCGCGACGTGGAACTCACCTACGAGATCCTCGCCGAGCTCAAACGCATGGGCGTGCGGCTGATGGTGGACGACTTCGGCACCGGCTACTCGTCGCTGGCCTACCTCAAGCGCTTCCCGATCGACGTGCTGAAGATCGACCGTTCCTTCGTCAAGGATCTGGATCGCGACAGCTCGGATGCCGCGATCACGTCGGCGGTGATGGCAATGTCGCAGGAGCTGGGCCTCGCGGTGGTCGCCGAAGGGGTCGAAACCGAAGCGCAGGCCGCCGCGCTGGCGCGCCGCGGCTGCAAAGCAATGCAGGGCTTCCTGTTCGCCCGCCCGCTGCCGGCGGCGGAGTTCATCGAATGGACACAGCGCGGCTGGCCGCGTGCGATGAAGTCCGCCTGAAGCACCGGCACCCGCAGCCACCAGACGCCCGCCCGGCCAAGCCGCGCGGGCGTTTTCATGCCCGCTCAGATTTTCCAGCGCACGTTGTCGCGCACCGCGGCAGCCATGGCGGCTACTGCAGCATCGTTCTCCGCCACGATCGCGATATGCCCCCGCCCCAGCGGTTCGGCCAATGCGCGGTAGCCCTGCATCGTACCGGTCTGCGGTGAATGCACCTTGTCGCCCGGAATCAGGAACAGCGACACCATGCCCTTGTCAGTATCCAGCACCACATGCCAGCCGGTACCTTCCGGCCCCGGGCACAGCTTCATGTAGCGCACATGGCCGAGCGAGTGCGTCAGCTCGCCGCCGAAATGAGCCAGCACTGCGCGGAACTGGTCCGGATCGGCGAGGCGCGCGGTAGTGAAGGATTCCGGTTCGTGCATCACATGCTCGATCGCGAAACGCGGCGCGTCGTAGCGGCCGTGGCCCTGCCACACCGACACCCCAAGGCCGATACTCAGCACGACCGAGGCCGCCATCGCCCAGGCGCGCCAAGGCATCTGGCGGCGGCCGCTGACCGCCAGCAGGATTCGTTCGTCGAGACCTTCCGGCACCGGTACATCCAGTACGCGGGCGATGCGCGCCTCCTGCGCGTCGATACGACGCGCAAACGTGTAACAGCCGTCGCAGCCAGCTTCGTGGGCGCGCGCCTCGGCGGACAGGCGCTGCGGGTCGGCGAGTTTCGCGCGCCGATACGCGAGGCAGTTCATTTCCGTGGGCGCGTTCATGCTTGTCCTCTTTTCTGATCGGCCGGCGTGCCCTCCAGCAAACCGCGCAGCGCCTGGCGCGCGCGGGTCAGCCTGACCATGATGGCCCCTTCGGTGGTTTCCAGTTGCTGAGCGATTTCTGCACACGAGAATCCGCCCAGGGTCTGTAGCAGAAAGGGCTCGCGCAGCGATAGCGGCAAGCTGCCGATCAACTGCTCCATTTCGTAGAGCGCGATTGGCGAATGCTCGGCCGGCAGGTCGAGATCTTCCGGCGCTTCGTCGGCATAGTCGAACTGCTTGCGCTCGTAGAGCCGTGCATGCTCGTTGCGCAGGATCTGTAGCAGCCAGGGCTTCGGATTATCCTTGTCGCGCAGGCTTTCCCACGCGTTCCACGCGCGGGTGCAGGTCTCCTGCACCAGCTCCTCGGCAACGAAGCGGTCGCGGCAGAGCCAGAACGCGAAGCGGTATAGGTCCGCACTGTAAGCACGGACCACACGTTCGAAATGGCGTTGGCGAAGCATTAGCAGCATGGCGCTTCCAGTAGGTTCCGCTCGAGCAGACCGGAGTCCGACCGCAAACCTTACATCGAGCGATCAATGCGGTCGGGGCAGCAAGGCAATTTGCCGCCTAAACTGCGGCCATGTCACCCACAGCTTTGCCCGATGCCACGCCTGATGCCTTGCGCAACCTTGGTCCGCGCTCGCGCGAGATGCTGGCTGCGGCGGGCATTCACTCGATCGCGGACCTGTTGGCGCGCGGCGCCGTGCGCGCATGGGACGACGTGCGGCGCTGCGGCCAGCCCGCAAGCCTAAATCTGCTGTGGGCGCTGGTCGGCGCGCTCGAAGGGCGCGACTGGCGCGATGTGGCGCGGCACGATCGCCTCGAGTTGCTGACGCAAATCGAGGCGATCACGGAAGCGCGCAAGGCGCCACACGACTAGATCACGCGCTCGGTCGCGCGCGGCGGCAGATGTCCGACACCAGCGCCGCATGGGCTTCCGGTACCGGTTGCTCGACGCGGCGATAGACGCGGCCATCCGGCGTACGGGCCAGCAGCCCGTGGTTCACCAGCTCACGCCGGATCAGCACATAGTCCTCGAAGCCCAGCGCCGCCTGGATCCAGCCGTTCACCTCGCGCTCGTTCATCGCGATGCGCGCCGGTAGTTGCGCCCACACGCCCAGCACGCATGGCAAACGATGGCCGGCCTTGGTTGGCCATCGCAGCAGACGGCCGCCCACATCGAAGTAGCGCAGCAGCGCGGTGTGGTCCTTCGGCGGAGGCGGTGCTTCGGGTTGCGGGCGCGCGGTCGGCACCGAGTGGCGATGTTCGGCGCGGTAGCTCTGGTAGTTGCGGTAGCCGGTGGCTCGCGACAGCGCATTGAGTAGCTGCAGATGCCCGGGCGGGCCGTCGAGCTCGGCGAGCTGGCGTGCGAGCGAACGGGCGAGCGCAGAGATGTCGTCGGCGTAGTAAGGCAGGGTAGTACGGGACACGATCAATCCTTTCATCGTGCCGGCCCCATATGCGGGGTGTCGGTGGTCGCCGTTCCGACGCGGCACAGGACGCGCGTCAGGGTGTGGTACGTGGCAGGTTTAGCTTCCCTTGCGGGGGCGACGCCTCGGTGATCTGCCGACCGGGGCCGGAGTATGCCGCCTGCCGCCTTGCCCCGCAAGCCTGCAGCGCGAAGCACCGCAGTACAATCGGCGCTGGGGCCGCGTGGTACGGACCCGATCTGACGGAGCTTGCATGCTGTATTCGATTCTTGCGATCAGCCTTGGTGCCGCTGCCGGCGCGGTCTTGCGCTGGCTGCTCGGTACCTCGCTGAACGCGCTGTTCCCGACCGTGCCGCCGGGCACGCTGGCGGCCAACCTGATCGGCGGCTACCTGATCGGCGTCGCGATCGTGTTCTTCGCCGATCAGCCCGGCCTGGCCCCGGAATGGCGGCTATTCGTGATCACCGGCTTTCTCGGCGGCCTGACCACCTTCTCGACCTTCTCGGCCGAAGTCACCACGCTACTGCAACAAGGCAGGCTAGCGTGGGCGCTCGGCGCCATGTCGATCCATGTGGCCGGTTCGCTGTTGATGACGCTCGCCGGCATGGCCAGCGTCGGGCTGCTCAAACGCTTGTAAGGAGGCCACCATGCAAGGCGTGCTGCTGAACTTCTACACCGAACAGAACCGCAAGCACCACGGCCGCCCGCTCGCCGAGTGGTTGCTCGATGAGGCGCGCCGACTGGGCGTTTCCGGCGCAACCCTGCTGCATGCTGCGGAAGGATTCGGCCGCGCCGGGCGGCTGCACGCGGCGCATTTCTTCGAACTCGCCGACCAACCGGTGGAAGTGTCGATGGCCGTATCGCCCGAAGACGCGGACCGTATGATGGCGCGCGTGCGTGAAGAGGGGATCAAGCTCTTCTACGTGCGCATCCCGGTGGAATTCGGCAGCACCGCCGATTGATCGACCGCCCCCGGCGGCACCGTCTGCCGGGGGCCACATCTTCTTGCCGGCACCGCGGCAGATCTTGCCGCCTCCGCGCGCCCAAACGCTCCCTCTCCGCTCCACCCTTCCGCCAAAAACCTCGCGCCAACTGCAACTGCGCCGTACGCATCTGGTAATAACCATGACTGCATTCTGGTGTGGAACTGGCGTGTACAGGTCATGACTGCCCGGCCGGCAGCGGCCGCCCATCGCAGGCGCGGCAACCTACACGGAGGAGCACACCATGAGCATCAGTGGCATTTCATCCGGCGCCAGCCAGTTCGCCAGCGCGCTGTTTTCGAAGATCGATACCCGCCAGCAGGGCTACATCTCGCAAGATGACCTGACGACCGCGTTCAGCCTGGTCGACCAGGCGCGTGGCAAGCGCAGCGATATCGACGCCGCTGAAGTATTCAAACAATTCGACAGCGACAGCGACGGCAAGGTCACCAAGGACGAGTTCTCCACCGCGATCGAAAACCTCGCCGCGCAGCTCGATCAGCAATTGATGAGCTCACGCATGGGTGGCGCAGGTGGGCCCGGCGGCGCAGGTGGCATGCCGCCCCCGCCGCCGAGGGACGACGCCGGCTTCACGAAAGACCAACTGAGCAGCCAGCTCGAGGAAATCGGCAGTAGCGACAGCAAGCGCTCTGAATTGCTGAACAAGATCGTCAGCAACTTCGACAAGGCGGACACCGATGGCGACGGCAAGGTCAGCTTCAAGGAAGCGATGGCCTACGACAAATCGACGAAGACCAGCGACAGCAGCAGCACCGATACCAGCAGCACCAACGCGCAGGCCAACAGCGAAGCGCAGTTGATGGCGAAGATCCTGCAACTGGCACACGCCTACGGCAATTTCGGCAGCGAGCAGAACAGCGCCGCCGTCGCGAGCCTGCTGTCAGCGCAGGCCTGATGCGCAGCGGACGCCGGGGTGCCGCCGCGCCCCGGCGGTTCAGCGCAGCAGCGAGATCGCGATGATCCCCATGCCAACGCCGATCATCGCGTCGAGCACCCGCCACGACGCCGGCTTGGCGAACAGCGGAGCGAGCCAGCGCGCACCGTAGCCGAGCAGCATGAACCAGCTGACCGACGCGGCAATGCAGCCGAGCCAGAAGCCGACGCGGTCCAGCCCATGCTCACGCCCGCCGATCGAACCAATCAGCACGATCGTATCGAGATAGGCATGCGGATTCAGGTAGGTGAAGCCGAGCACCAGCACGATTGCCTGCTTCAGCGGCATCGGCGGTGCGTCGGTCGGCGTCAGCGCGTGCGAGCTGAAGGCCGAGCGCAGTGAGCGCAGGCCGTACCACAACAGGAAGGCCGCGCCGCCCCAGGTCGCCACTTCCACCGCCACCGGGAAGTGCTCGATCACCTTGCCCATGCCGGTCACGCCAAGCCCGATCAGGAAGGCATCGGACAGCGCGCAGACCAGGATCGTCGGCAGCACATGCTGTCGCGTAAGGCCCATCTTCAGTACATGCGCGTTCTGCGCGCCGATCGCCATGATAAGGCCGGCGGTGACGAGGAAACCTTGAAGGATGACGTGGGTGTTCATGCTGCACCTGATCGCTCTGCTTGTTATCGAGGCCCGTCGATACGCCCGCAGCCGCGCGAGGCAGCAAGGAGAGGCGGCAACGCTGCGACCGGCACCGGGTCGGTGTGCGGACGTATCGACTGCGTGGGCACTCGCGGAACCTTTGTCGGACCGCGAGACAAAGGATAGCGGCCAAAGCAGCATCGAATTAGCGATCTGAAATTTACAGATCAATCATTAGCAACGCTAATAATCAAAATCGGCCTTCTTTGGGCCCGCGTGCGCCGTCGCTCGGTGCAGCGACGCGCGAGTTCCAGCACATCAGGTGTTCCGCCCTGGAACAGCCTGTGTTTCAAAACTGGACACTTGGGGCACCTGTCGCCCACAACGGTGCGTTCACTCCGGTTTGCTTGAGAAGCCCGCGCGGATTGGGTTTGCGCGCGATCCGGCAACGCCGCCACGAAGCCTGGCACGGGCGCTGCAGAAGGCTTCTCCGAGGCGAAGCAATCGCCCGCACACCTACAACAGGAGGAGACAGACCATGAGCTACGCCCTTCCCGGCCAGGCCGGCGCGCCCGTCGCGTTCAAGCAGCGTTACGACAACTTCATCGGTGGCAAGTGGGTGCCGCCGGTACGTGGCGAGTACTTCGACAACATCACGCCGATCACCGGCAAGCCCTTCTGCCAAGCCGCGCGCTCCACCGAGGAAGACGTCAACCTCGCGCTTGACGCCGCGCACGCCGCCGCCGAGAAGTGGGGCCGCACCTCGCCGGCCGAACGCTCGAACATCCTACTGAAGATCGCGGAACGCATCGAGGCCAACCTGGAGCGTCTGGCTTACGCCGAGACGGTCGACAACGGCAAGGCGATCCGCGAAACGCTCAACGCCGACATCCCGCTCGCGGTCGATCACTTCCGCTACTTCGCCGGCGTGCTGCGGGCGCAGGAAGGCTCGATCAGCGAGATCGACGAGAACACGATCGCCTACCACTTCCATGAGCCGCTGGGCGTGGTCGGCCAGATCATCCCGTGGAACTTCCCGATTCTGATGGCGGCGTGGAAGATCGCGCCGGCGCTGGGCGCCGGCAACTGCGTGGTGCTGAAACCGGCCGAATCCACCCCGATCAGCATTCTGGTACTGGTCGAACTGATCGCCGATCTGCTCCCGCCGGGCGTGCTCAACGTCGTCAACGGCTACGGCAAGGAAGCCGGCATGCCACTCGCGACGAGCAAGCGCATCGCGAAAATCGCCTTCACCGGCAGCACCGCAACCGGCAAGGTGATCGCGCAGGCCGCGGCGGGCAACCTGATCCCGGCAACGCTGGAGCTGGGCGGCAAGTCGCCCAACATCTTCTTCGCCGACGTGGCGGCGCAGGACGACGACTTCCTCGACAAGGCGATCGAAGGCCTCGTGCTGTTCGCCTTCAACCAGGGCGAAGTCTGTACCTGCCCGTCGCGCGCGCTGATCCACGAATCGATGTACGACGCATTCATGGACCGTGTGCTGGCACGGGTGCGCGCAATCAAGCAGGGCAACCCGCTCGATGCCGCAACGATGATGGGCGCGCAGGCCTCGCAGATGCAGATGGACAAGATCCAGAGCTACCTCGCGCTCGGCAAGCAGGAAGGGGCGAGCTGCCTGATCGGCGGCGACCGCGCGCAGCTTGGCGGCGAGCTGGCAGAGGGCTACTACATCCAGCCGACGATGTTCCGCGGCCACAACAAGATGCGCATCTTCCAGGAGGAGATCTTCGGCCCGGTCGTCGCCGTGACCACCTTCAAGGACGAAGCCGAGGCGCTCGCGATCGCCAACGACACGGTCTACGGACTCGGAGCCGGCGTCTGGACGCGTGACGCCAACACCGCCTACCGCATGGGCCGCGGCATCAAGGCCGGCCGCGTGTGGACCAACTGCTACCACGCCTACCCGGCGCACGCGACCTTCGGCGGCTACAAGGAATCAGGCATCGGGCGCGAAACGCACAAGATGATGCTGGACCACTACCAGCAGACGAAGAACCTGCTCGTGAGCTACTCCCCCAAGGCGCTCGGCTTCTTCTGAGAACGCATCGCTCGGCTACTGCGCGACCCGATCTCGAAGCTGCGATGCTCGCCGTACCGGATGTACGGCTGCGCTTCTCACTTCGACCTCGGGCCGCTCGTTACGCCGATCGCAACGTTCTGATGCAGGTCCGATTCGAATCGGGAAGCTCCATCCTTCCCTTGCGGGGCGACTTGTCGCCCCGCTTTTTTGAACTGCAGTCATCGATCCGCGCGACGCGCGCGAGGCAGCCCAACCGAAGGCGGCCGAGGCAGTGCGGGCGCGGACTCGTAAGCTGCGCGAAGGTTTGACCGACCATGCTGCGCGCTCCCGATCCGCCACGAGGTGATCCGATGCCCCTGCCCGCCACGCTCGATGCTCACCGCCAGCGCATCGCGCAGGCGCGCGAGATGGCCTTCGTGCAGGGCGAACCGCCCGAAACGCTGGTCGGCGAAGAGGTGCTGGCCTCCTGGATGCGCAGCAGCGCCGCCGGCCTGTCGCCCGATCTGCCGAAGCCGCCAGCACTGGTCGCGCAGCCGCGCTTGCGCGAAGCGCATGAGCGCAACGGCCAGTTGATCGCGCTGGCGCAGCCGGTGATCGACACCGTCGCGCGGCAGATCCGCGACAGCGCCTCGACGCTGATCCTCGCCGACGCCAACGGGCTGATCCTGCGCTCGCTCGGCGACGCCGATTTCCTCTCGCGCGCCGAGCGGGTCGCGCTGTGCCCCGGCGCGGACTGGAGCGAAGCGCAGCGCGGCACCAACGCGATCGGCACCGTACTCGCCACCTCACGCGCGCTGGAGATCGTCGGCGGCGAACACTTCCTCGCGCACAACACGCAACTCACCTGCAGTGCCGCACCCTTGTTCGACCCCACCGGCCGCCTCGTCGGCGTGTTCGACATCTCCGGCGACTACCGCGCCTACCAGCCCCACACGCTCGGCCTCGCGCGCATGGCCGCGCAGTGGATCGAGCAACGCCTGTTCGAGGCCGATTTCTCTCGCCACCTGTTGCTCGCCTTCCACCCGGAGGTCGACTACGTGGGCGTGCTGGGCGAAGGCGTCATCGCGATCCGCGAAGACGGTGCGGTGCTCGGCGCCAACCCGGCCGCACTCGCGATACTGGGTTTGCGCCGGCGCGCGCTGGATGGTCTTGGCTTCGCGCAACTGTTCGAGCAGCCCCTCGCCCGGCTGCTAGACAGCGCCCGCCGCCACCCGGCCGCGTTGCACGAACTCGATGCCCGCGGCGGCCTGCGGGTGTACGCACGGCTGCGCGGCGAGCTACCAACGCCGACCACCGCGGCGACGCGGCCTCGCGCCGCCCCGCTGCCGCGCCGCCATGCGCCGGATCTCGACGAACTTGCCGCCGGCGACGCCACGATGGCCGCGCTGGTCGCCCGCGCGCGCAAGGTGCTGGCGCATGACATCCCGATCCTGATCCAGGGCGAATCCGGCGCCGGCAAGGAAATGCTGGCCCGAGCGCTGCACGAAGCCGGGCCGCGCAGCGGCGCGCCGTTTGTCGCGCTGAACTGCGCGGCGATCCCCGAATCGCTGATCGAATCCGAGCTGTTCGGCTACGAACCCGGCGCCTTCACCGGCGCGCGGCGCGAAGGCGCAACCGGTCGCATTCAGCAGGCCGACGGCGGGACGCTGTTTCTCGACGAAATCGGCGACATGCCGCTGGCGCTGCAAGCCCGCCTGCTGCGGGTGCTGCAGGAACGCTGCGTGAGCCCACTGGGTGGCGACCGTACGGTCGCGGTGGACCTGCGCCTGATCTGCGCCACCCACCGGCGGCTGCGCGACGAAGTAGCGGCTGGCGGTTTCCGCGAAGACCTGTACTACCGCATCAACGGCCTTGCGCTGCAACTGCCGGCCCTGCGCGAGCGCAGCGACTTGCCGCAACTGGTGACGCGCCTGTTGCGCGAGGTATCGGGTGGCCGCGCAATCGGTGTTCACGACGAAGTACTGCGCGCCTTCGCCGCTTATGCGTGGCCCGGCAACCTGCGCCAGTTGCACAACGCGCTGCGCGTGGCGGTGGCGCTGCTCGACGAGGGCGAAACCACCGTCGGCTTCGAACATCTGCCCGACGATCTGCGCGAGGACATCGCCCGTCCACCGACGCCTGCCGCGGTAAGCGCTGCACCTGATGCACTGGCCGAGATCGAACGCGAAGCCGTGCGCCGCGCGCTCGCCGACGCCGGCGGCAATGTATCGGCCGCCGCGCGCCGGCTCGGCATCAGCCGCACCACGCTTTACCGCAAGCTGCACTGAGCACAGCCGCGGCCGCAATTAGCCATACCGATGCGTTTGCACAAGCATTAGCAGCCCTAATAAACTGGGCGAATGAAGATCGATTTCGCCCTGCTCGAGTGCCTCGAAGCGGTGGTCACCGAAGGCAGTTTCGAGAAAGCCGCACGCACGCTGTCCATCACGCAATCCGCGGTATCGCAACGCATCCGGCAGTTTGAACAACAGGTCGGCGCGCCGCTGCTGTTCCGGACCCGCCCGGTGACGCCCACGCCCGCAGCACAGCCGCTGCTGCGCTTCGCGCGGCAAACGCAGCTGCTGGCGCTGGACGTGTGGCCAGAGCTGCTGGAAACCGTGTCGCGTGGCCGCGTGCGCATCGCGGTGAACGCCGACAGCCTCGGCTCCTGGGTGCTGCCTGCGCTCGCGCCGTGGGCCGAACGCAACGCCGCGATGCTCGACTTCGTCGTCGACGATCAGGAACACACGCAGGAATGGTTGCGTAACGGTGAGGTAATCGGCTCGATCAGTTCCGACCCGGCGCCGGCGCACGGTTTCCGCTCGGTGGCGCTGGGTGTGATGCGCTACCGCTGCGTCGCCTCGCCCGCCTTCATCGCCCGCTACCTGCCGCGCGGGCTGGACCGCACGGTAATCCACCGCGCACCCGCGCTGGTGTTCAACCGGCGCGATGCGCTGCTGACCGAACACCTGCGGCGGCATTTGCGGATCAAGGAACCCTACTTCCCCAACCACTTCGTGCCGGCTTACGAGGCCTTCCTCGCCGCCGCGCAGCTCGGTTACGGCTACGGACTGCTGCCAGAAGTGCAGTGCGCGCAGGCCTTGGCAAGCGGCAGCCTGGTCGACATCACGCCGAACACACCGCTGACCGTGCCGCTGTACTGGCACACCTGGGGCCTCGCGACGGAGCTCGTCAGTACGCTGAGCGCGGCGCTGGTGGAGGGCGCCGCGCAGGCACTCGAAGCGATGCCGGCCCCGACCCGCGCCGCACGCAAAACGCCGCGCGCCTGACCTGTCGCGCCATTCGCTTGTCGGCGGCGGCCGTTCCGAGGCGCAGGCCCGCAGGGTCAAAGGCTGGCCCAAGCGGCGCCCTAAGCTGCAAGGCAGATCCCGCGCCCGATTGCGCGGCCCTCGCCAAGGAGCGATTCCCCATGCCGACCACCCACGCCGCCCGTACGCTTGAAATCGCCGCCCTGATCGAATCGATCTGGGGCCCGGCCTTCGGGCGCACGGAGTGCGCGACCGAATTCAACTACCACCACGTCAGCCGCTTCGGCTTGCACCTGCGCTTACGCGGCCACGGCTTCCGCTACGCCGATGAACTGCCCTGCGCGGGGCAGATTTGCTACATCGAGACAGGGCTGGACGAACACGCCCTGCATGCCGTGTCGATCGTGATGGATGTGGCGTCGATGACGCGCACCGCGCGCCGCCCGCAAGACGGACTTTCGCTGGCTGAAGTGCTGATGGTGCATGGCGTGTTCCACGGCGACCGCGCCAACCACGCGCCGAGCACCGTTCGCCCGCTGTTTCCGCCGTTGGGCGTTGCCGATCTGGCGGCGGTCGAAGCGGCGATCGGTATGCCGGGGGTGCCTTCGCAGCACCCCGGCACGCAGCAGCCTCAGGCCACTGCAGGCAAGCCAGACAAAGCCATCGCCAGTTCCGCTTCGTCGTAGTCCTGATCCACCAGGCCTCCGGTGAGATAGTTCTGGTAGGCGGCCATGTCGAAGTGGCCGTGCCCGGAGAGGTTGAACAGGATCGTCTCGGCCTTGCCTTCGGCCTTGCAGCGCAGCGCTTCGTCGATCGCGCAACGCACCGCGTGGTTGGCTTCCGGCGCGGGCACGATGCCCTCGGCACGCGCGAACATCACACCCGCTTCAAAGCACGCGGTCTGGTGATAGGCGCGTGCCTCGATCAGGCCAAGCTCCTTCACATGGCTGACCAGCGGCGCCATGCCGTGGTAGCGCAGGCCACCAGCGTGGAAGCCAGCTGGCGTGAAGGTGGAGCCCAGCGTGTGCATCTTCACCAGCGGCGTCAGATGCGCGGTGTCGCCAAAGTCATAGGCGTACTTGCCGCGGGTCAGGCTGGGGCACGCCGCCGGCTCCACCGCCACGATGCGGCGCTTCTTGACCTTGTCGCCGCCACGCAGCTGCATGCCGATGAAGGGAAAGGCGATGCCGGCAAAGTTGCTGCCGCCGCCGGTGCAGCCGATCACCACATCCGGGTCGTCGCCCGCCATCTCCAGCTGCAGCATCGCTTCTTCGCCGATGATGGTCTGGTGCAGCAGCACATGGTTGAGCACTGAGCCGAGTGCGTACTTGGTGTCTTCGTTCAGCGCGGCCACTTCTACCGCTTCCGAAATCGCGATGCCGAGCGAGCCGAGGTGATTCGGGTTTTGCGCCAGCACCGCGCGGCCCGATTGCGTTTCGTTGCTGGGCGAGGCAACGCAGCGCGCACCGTAGGTTTCCATCAGCGCGCGGCGATAGGGCTTCTGGTCGTACGACACCCGTACCTGGTAGATCGTAATGTCGAGCCCGAACAGGCTGCCCGCAAAGGCGAGCGAGCTGCCCCACTGGCCAGCGCCGGTCTCGGTGGCGAGCTTCTTCACGCCGGCCTGGCCGTTGTACCAGGCCTGCGGCACGGCGGAGTTGGGCTTGTGGCTGCCGGCCGGCGACACGCCTTCGTACTTGAAGTAAATCTTCGCCGGCGTGCCGAGCGCTTTTTCCAGGCGACGCGCGCGAATCAGCGGGCTCGGGCGCCACAGGCGGAGCACTTCGCGCACCGGCTCGGGGATCTCGATGCGGCGCTCGGTCGACACTTCCTGCTCGATCAGCGCCATCGGGAACAGCGGCGCGAGATCCGCCGGGCCGATCGGCTGCTGCGTCGCCGGGTGCAGCGGTGCAGGCGGCGGCACCGGCAGGTCGGCGGCGATGTTGTACCAGTCCTTCGGCATCTGGTCTTCGCTCAGCAGGAATTTCGTCGTCTCGCTCATCCTTCTCACTCCTCCGGTTTCGCTGTCGTGTTATCCGCTGGCCAAGCCAGCGCCGGCAGGCATTCTGACCGATGGCGCTGACGCGTCTCTGACCTGCCTCATGGCCCTTCCAACGCGCACCGTTCATCGCGCAAATCTGCAGTTCATTCCGCTTGCGCTGCAGACCATCTCAGCGCCCTCGCGGCAAGGCACGGCGAAGTTCAATCTGCAGTCATCGCAAGACGACGCAGAGAGAAAAGGACAAGACCATGAAAACCACCGCCCCCCGTATCGCCACCCGCGCAATCGCTGCCCTGATCGCCGCCGCAGGCGTGAGCTTCAGCATCGGCGGCACGCTGTTCCTGATGAACATGCCGTCGGTCGAATACGCCGCGGCGGGCAGCATCGCCACGCAATCGGCGCCGGTGGTAGTGGTCGCGAGCCACGACTGATTGCGAAACGCTCTGGGCGCCCCGAGGGCGGTATGGCGCCTTACACGGCGGTGCTGTCGGCCGCCCCGGCGATCGCGTAGTTGCCCTTGCCCGATGTCTTGACGCGATACATCGCCACATCGGCGCGGTGGATCAGGTCGGCCACCGTCATGCCGGGGTAGGGAAACAGGCACAGGCCGATGCTGGCGCCGGTGTGCACGCCGGGCGCAATCGAATGCATCGGCGCACTGATCTGATCGAGCAATTTGAGCGCCAGCGCTTTCGCATCCGCCTCGCTGGCGATGTCACGCGCGATGACGAAGAACTCGTCGCCGCCGATGCGCGCTACGGTGTCGACACCGCGCACCGCTGATACCAGGCGGCTCCCGACTTCACGCAGCACCTGATCGCCAACCTTATGACCGAGCGTGTCGTTGATCTGCTTGAAGCCATCGAGATCGAGAAAGAAGCCGCAGTTGATCTGGCCGTTGCGTTGCGATGAGGACATAGCCTGTGCAATGCGGTCGTACAACAGGTCTCGGTTCGGCAGCCCGGTCAGGCCATCATGCAGCGAGCGATCAAGGTGATGCTGGCGCTCTTCATCGAGCATTCGCTCGCGCAGGAACAACAGGCGCCGCTGGCGTTCGGCAAGATAGCCGGCCGAGCCGCCGATCAGGTTGGCCGACACGATGAAGAAATCGTGCCCCAGCAACACATGCATCGGGTAACCCATCAAGGCGCCGAAGAACAGGTTGTAGCCGACCAGCATCAGCAGATCGACGCCCAGCGCGTAGATGAAACGGGTGCCGACGAAGTTGTAGGTGTAGAAGGTCACCACCACCATCATCGGGTAGTAGTACGGCGCGCTTTCCAGCGGCAGATGGGTCTGCATCGCGATCAGGCCGACGCCGGCGGCGAGCCCGACGAGCGCCAGCACGAGGTGCGAGGAGCGTGCGAACCAGCGCGTCAGCGAGAACACCAGCACCACAGCCGGCACACACAGCGCGGTGCCACGCGCAACCCACAGCTGTGCGACCAGATCGGCACTGACGAACCAGCGATCGAGCAAGCCGTGCAGGAGGTACACGAACATGCCGACCACGATGGCGGCCTGCCCCTGCTGACGCGTGCGCACCCGTGTCGCGTCGAAGAAGCTGTCTTCGAGTGCCGTGTCGCGAAACCTCAGAGTCAGCGGATGCATCACAGCCATCGGTTTGTCCCTCTCCTTCGGTGGCAGGTGCTTCGATGCTACAGCGCGTTGATCGTGTGGCGAGTTCGCGGTGATTCTCCCACGCCCGCCCAAGGCGGCAAAACCGGGCGGGGCGCCCTGTCAAGCCGGCGCGCCGCCCGCTCGCTCCATCGCGCCAATCCGCAGTTCATGCCACCGCCACTGCAGCCCATCGCTGTGCGCTCGCGCCCTACCCCGGCGAAGTCCAATCTGCAGTCATCGAAAGACGACGCAGAGAGAAAGGGAAACCGCCATGAAAACCACCGCCTCCCGTGTTACCACCCACGCCCTTGCCGCCGTGATCGCCACCGCTGGCGTCGCCTTCTGCATCGGCGGTACGCTCTTTCTGATGAGCATGCCGTCGGTGGAATACGCCGCGGCAAGCGGCATTGCGGCACACGCGGCACCGGTCGTGGTGGCCAACAGCCGCGACTGAACCCCTGACTGAGACGGAGCACCCATGCGACTGATCGGCAATCTGTTATGGCTGGTGTTCGGCGGCCTGTGGATGGCGCTGGGCTGGTTTCTCGCCGGCGCAATCTGCTTCCTGTCGATCGTCGGCATCCCATGGGGCCGCGCCTGCTTCGTGGTCGGCCAACTGGCCTTCCTGCCCTTCGGCAACGAGGCGGTGGATCGCCGCGTCGTCACGCAGCGCGAGGACGTCGGCACTGGCATCCCCGGCGTGATCGGCGATGTGCTGTGGTTTCTCTTCGCCGGCTGGTGGCTGGCGCTGGGTCACCTGTTCCACGCGCTGCTGTGCTGCATCACCATCATCGGCATCCCTTTCGGGCTGCAGCACCTGAAACTCGCCGGCCTCGCGCTGGCGCCGATCGGCAAGACGGTGGTACCGCTCGACCGGGCGCCGGCGCGCTGAACGAATCAAGCGGATACCGCGTCGGCCGGCAGGTCGGTAATGCGGCGAATCGGCGTGAGTGTCGCGCCAAGCAGCACGATGCCCACCAGCGAGGCACCGCTTGCAGTAAATAACGCGGCCGGCGTCAGCACCCGCAAGGCCGCCCCAGCCGCCGCCGCGGCAACGGGCGAGAGCCCCATGAAGATGAACATGAACAAACTCATCGCCCGCCCCAGCATCGCCGGCGGCACCCGCCGCTGCATCCAGGTGAACACCGCCACCTGAACAAAGCCGCCCAGCGCGCCGAGCGGCGCCAACAGCGCCACGCCCTGCCAGGCCGCGCTGATGTGGCCGAAGGGCAGGAAGGTGAGGCCCGCGGTGGCGTCGATCGCCAGAACCGTGAGGCCCAGGGTCTTGAGGCGCCACCGCGGCAGCGCGCCGGCAAGCACCATGCCCAGCAAGGCCCCCAAACCGTGGCCGGCCAGCAGTTGCCCGAGCGCAACCGCGCCACCCGGCAACTGCGTATTGGCGAGCACCGGTAGCGCGACCTGCAGCGGACCGCCGACGAAGAAGGCGATCGCGCCGAAGTACAGGCACAACGCGCGAAGCTCGTGGTCTTGCCACATCGCGCCGAGCGCCTCGCCGACCGCACGCAGCACCGGCTGCGGTGCGGCCTTGTTCACGCGCACGGTGGGCTGCACCTGCCACAGCGTCCATGCCGAAATGGCAAAGCTGGCCGCATCCAGCGCGAAGGCAAGCGCCAGGCCCGATGCACTGCTCGGCCCCGCGAGCGGTTGCGCCGAGGCCGCGTCACCAAAATGCGCGATCAGACCGCCGGCCAGCAGCGGGCCGATCAGCACCATGGCCTGCCGCAAGCCCATCAGAACGCCATTTGCCGCATGCAAGGCCTGCGGCGGCAGGGCTTGCGGCAAGATCGAACTCCCGGCCGGGAAGCTGAAAGCGGTTACCACGCCAATCGCCGCAGCAAGACCGTAAATCATCCACAGCGTGATGGCCCCGCTCCACACCAGCGCCGCCAGCAGGCCAAGCAGCGCGGCGTTGAGGTACTTGGTCAGCAGCAACACCTTGTACGGTGAGTGGCGATCCACCAAGGCACCGCCGATCAGGATGAACACCGCGCGCGGCAGGCTCAGCATCGCAAGCACGGTGCCGAGCACCAACGGATCTCCACTGAGCTTGAGCACCAGCCACGGCAGCGCCAGCAGCGTGAATTGATCCCCCAGCATCGACAGCGCACCGCCACCCAACAGCCAGCGGAAGTTGCGATTGCCGAACAGCGCGCGGCGCGCCTCGCTCCCCGGTTTCGACCGCACCGCGCCCTCGCGGCTCATCGAGCGCCTCCGTTCGAGGTCGCCGCGATCCGCTGTGTCGCCTGGGCTGCGGCGGCACGCATCTCATCCGTCACCGCGCGGCGCAGGTAGGCCAACAGCGCCGGCGTAACACCGGTGTCGTGCTGAATCTGCGTTTCCGCGGCATACATGGCCGCAAATTTGCGCTGGATCGCCTCGTCCGGTCCGGTGAATTGATTGACCAGCTCCAGCCAGCGTTGCGCGATCGCTTTGACTTGGGGCGAAGCGGGATCGACATCGGCGGCCATCGCTGCGCGGGCAGCCTCGATCAGCGCCGGCCATTCGGCTTCGCTCGCGCGTACGGCGTCGCGGTCCAGCGCCTCGCGCCACCGGTCGAAGCGGCGCAGTTCGGCTTCATCGAAATGGCGCTCGAGCGCGCGCATCATGCCCATCGTTACCAGCAGCTGTTCGGTCAGGCCCGCCTCCCGCCGCGCGGCACGTTCGGCGACACGCTGCAGCGCGTTGAGCAAACGCTGCTGGCGTTGCAACTGCGCTTCGACCACGGCGATATGCCGCGTCAGCACATCGATCAAAGGCGGGTCCTCTGCGTCCAACAGGGCGCCGATTTCCTTTAGCGGAATGCCGGAGTGGCGCAAGGCCAGCAGGCGGTGCAGGCGCAGCACATCGGCATCGTTGTAGATGCGGTAACCCGCGGCGCTGCGCGCAGACGGCTGCAGCAGTTTGAGCTTCTCGAAATGATGCAGCGTGCGCACCGTGAGCCCGCAGCGCTTGGCCAGTTCGCCGACCGTATAGTCCATTGCCCACATTCCTTTTCGCTGTGATCCGTTCGAGGGCTCGCATCATGAACCCTCACCCAAGGTGAGGGTCAAGCAATGCCGAGGCATCGTTTGAACGGCCGCTTGAAAATGCCGGAAGTCGCGTGAACAACCCCCTGCGCCATGCCGTCGACAGCCAGGCGGCACGCTGTTCAAATGCATGCTTACCGCGTGGGGGCAAGAGATGCTGACAATTCTGGGCAAGGCGCCGTCGATCAACGTACGCAAGGTGCTGTGGACCTGCGACGAGATCGGCATCCCCTTCGTGCGCGAGGACTGGGGCGCCGGTTTCCGCGCAACCGACACGGCCGAATTCCGCGCGCTGAACCCCAACGCGATGGTGCCGGTGATCCGCGACGGCGATTTCGTGCTGTGGGAATCGAACACCATCTGCCGTTACCTCGCCGCCCAACACGGCCGTGACGATCTGCTGCCCCCCACGCCGCAAGCGCGCGCACAGGTCGAGAAGTGGATGGACTGGCAGGCCACCGAACTCAACAACAGCTGGCGCTACGCCTTCATGTCGCTGGTGCGCCAGCACCCGGACTATCAGGACGCGGCACGGCTCGCGGCCGGCGTCGCGGCCTGGCACCACCACATCGGCATCCTGGAGCAGCAGCTCGCGCGCACCGGTGCCTATGCGGTGGGCGATACCTTCACGCTCGCCGATGTGGTGCTCGGTTTGTCGGTGCATCGCTGGTTCGCGGCGCCGATACCGTCGATTTCGCGCCCGGTCTTCCCTGCCGTCGGCGCCTACTATGAGCGCCTCAGCGAGCGGCCCGCCTTCATGCGGCATGGCCGCAACGGCACACCATGAGCGACCGATCCGACGGCACCGACAAGGCGCCGATGCTGTACGACCCGACGCGCCATGAAGCGCTTCGCTCCATCGCCTGGGATGCCTCGCGCGCGCATGCGGCGATTGATGAAATCGTCCGCGACGCCGAGTCGCACTTCACGCCGGGCCGCTACTGGCCGCTGCACCCGCGCGACCTCGCGCCGGGCGACGATCCGAACCTGCCCTCCACCACGCTGTACTTCGGCGCCTGCGGCGTGATCTGGGCGCTGCACTACCTGCAGGCACGCGGCGCCGCCCGCCTTGAACGCGACTATCTCGACACGCTCGACGCCTTGCGCCAACACAACCGCGCTTGGCTCGCATCCATCCAGAACCAGGACTTCGCCGCCTACCTGATGGGCGACACGCCGATCCGCATGCTCGCCTACGGCGCCACGCGCAGCGAAACAGATGCCCGAGCGCTTGCCGAGCTGATCGACGGCAACCGCGACCACCCGTCGCGCGAACTGATGTGGGGTGCGCCGGGCACGCTGCTGGCCGCACTGTGCCTGTTCGAACTCACGCGCGACGAACGCTGGGCTGCGCGCTTTCGCGATACGGCCGCGGTACTGTGGTCGCAGCTCGAATGGTCAGAGATTCACGAATGCGCGTTCTGGACGCAAGACCTATATGGCCACCGCACGAACTACCTCGATGCGGTGCATGGTTTTGTCGCCACCGCGGCACCGATCGTGCGCGGCGCTCATCTTCTGGCGCCGGCCGAACGCGAAGCCTGGCTCGCCTGCATCGGCAATACCGTACAGCGCAGCGTCACCCGGGACGACGAGCTCGCGAACTGGCGCGTCTTCCTCGACACGCCCGCCGGACGCGACCCCCTGTACCTGATGCAGTTCTGCCACGGCGCGCCGGGTTTCGTGATCTGCCTCGCCGATCACCCCGATGCGGCACTCGACGAGCTGCTGCTCGCCGCCGGCGAAACGATCTGGCGCGCGGGACCGCTCACCAAGGGCGCCAACCTGTGTCACGGCACCGGCGGCAACGGCTACGCCTTCCTGAAACTCTACCGGCGCAGCGGAGACCCGCGCTGGATGGACCGCGCACGCGCGTTCGCGATGCACGGCATCGAGCAGGTCGCCGCCGAGCGCGATCGCTACGGCCACGGCCGTTACTCGCTATGGACCGGCGACATCGGCTTTGCAATCTATCTGTGGGATTGCCTGCACGGCGACGCGGACTTCCCGACGCTGGATGTGTTCTACGCGTGAGCAGTGCGGAAGCGTGCATCTGCAGCTACTGTTACCGTATCTCCTCTGCACGACCGACCCACGCCGATGACCCAGCAACCCACATCCGACGAGATCGCCAAGCGCATCTCTCAGCTCACCGACCTGATCTACGTCGCCAGCAACAGCGATGAGAACCTGACGCTTGAGCTGCGCATCGCCGCGATGGGCTTCGCCGCACGCGAGTTATGCGTGTCCGACCTGATCGAACGCCACAGCGACCCGGCCGAGCGCATGAATGCGATCAAGGGGCTCTTCATCGCCGCCTTCGAACACGAGTTCGCGGCAACCATCGCGACGGTGGAAACCGAACGCGCGATGCGGCGCATGACCGGGAAGTAGCCTTGGGCCGCGCCGCCTACCGTCCGAGCAGGTTAGGCGTCATCGCCGCCGCAGCCTCCGCCGCAGTTCGCGCGATTCCGAAAATGCTTATCGCCAGGCCCTGCCTCGCCGTGGCGCACGGCCTGTTTACGACAGTGGCCGCGGCCGATTGCGTGCGTGACTATGAGGTGGCGGTCGTCAGCCTTGGCTATGCGACGTTCTACGATGAGGGCGGACAACTCGCAGGCTACGCGATTGACCAGATCCACGAACTTGAGCGCAGATCCGGCTGCAAACTCATCGTCACCGCATATCCGGGGCAGCGTGCAAAGGTCCTCACGCAGCATGGGCTCGTCGCCATGATGCCGTTCAGTGGCAAACCCCCGAAAGTAGCGCCTGATCGGCTCTGGATTGGCATGACCCGCATTCGTATGGATCTCGTGCTGAACAAGGCCGTGGTGGGCGAAGGCGCGAGCTTGAACGCCGTGCTGGCGAACCCCGAAGTGACGGTCGGACTGGTGCGCGGACTCAACTACGGGCCAGATATCGACGCGCTGCTCGCGCCTCTGCCAGCAAACCGCATCGACATATCTGACTCGATCGATGCGCTGGTGCGCAAGTTCGCGGCAGGTCGCGTTGGCGCCACACCGGGCTTCTCGATCATCTATCGGCAATGGGCCAACGATGCGCGGCTCAACGATCGCATCTGGGTGATCCCGATCCACACGGCCGCACCGATGCCGGGCGGCTGGACCTTCTGGACCTCAAACATCGCGCCGGAAGATGTGAAGCTGCTCACCGGCGCGCTGCGTGCGATGCGCGACGACGGCACAGACCAAAAACTGCTGGCGCGATACGTCGGCTCGCGAGATGCCGCGGCCTTCACCTTTCCCGCAGACTGAAGACAGAATCGACGGCGGCTACGTCTGCCCCCGCCCATCCAGCAGGAGACAACATCCATGGCCACGCGTACCGGTTCAACCAGCGCGCTTGTCGTAGTCGATGTGCAGGTCGGTGTCGTCGCAAACGCATTCGACCGGGATCCTATCGTTCAGAACGTCGCGCTTGCAGTCGAGCGCGCTCGGTCCGCAGATGCTCCCGTGATCTGGGTCCAGCACCACGACGAGGAGCTGCGAAGCGACACGCCCGCGTGGCAGTGGGCTCAGCCGCTACAGCCGATGGACGGCGAGCCGAGAATTCACAAGCAGTTCAACTCGTCGTTTGAAGACACGCCGCTGCTCGACGTGCTGGACCAACTCAAAGTCGCGCACATCGTGCTGGCTGGCGCTGCCAGCAACTGGTGTATTCGGGCAACCGCGTATGGGGCACTGGAGCGGGGCTTCGATCTCACGCTGGTTGGCGATGCGCACACAACCGAGGACATGCAGCTTGGCCCTGGCGCTACGGTTGAAGCCAAGTCCATCATTGAAGACCTGAACACGGCCATGCGCTGGCTTTCCTACCCCGGTCGAAAGAACAACGTGGTCAACGCTGCGGATCTCGTCTTCCGCGCGCAGCCGTTTGTCACCTAGCCGCCTGGTGGAGGCGTGACGCACGGGCTAAGCAGCCCCGCATCGCCCCGAACGCGATCCCTCAGTGGGAACAGCCCTTGGGCTCATGCCCCGGCGCTTGCAGTTCATTGAGAATCGGGCATTCGGGCCGCGCGTCGCCGTGGCAGCGCAGCGCGAGCGCTGCGATGGCATCGCGCATGCGCGTGAGGTCTGCAATGCGGCGGTCGAGCTCGGCCACCTGTTCGAGCGCCAGCCGCTTCACGTCGGCACTGCTGCGCTGCTGGTCCTGCCACAGTGACAACAGGTCACGAATCGTCTCAAGCGGAAAGCCCAGCTCGCGAGCGTGGCGCACGAAGCGCAGGGTATCGAGATCGCGCGCGGTATAGCGGCGGTAACCGTTATCTGCGCGAACGCCGGCAGGCAAGAGGCCGATCGACTCGTAGTGGCGGATCATCTTGGCCGACAGGCCGGAAGCTTTTGCGGCAGCGCCGATGTTCATGACTTGATCTCCACGGCCGCCCGCGGCGTCGGGCGCCAACGGGTGAGCAGCAGCGCATTGCTGATCACGCTGACACTCGAAAACGCCATCGCCGCACCGGCGATCACCGGCGACAGCAAGCCGGCGGCCGCGAGCGGAATGCCGACGATGTTGTAGATGAAAGCCCAGAACAGGTTCTGGCGGATCTTGCGCCAGGTGCGGCGCGAAATATCCAAGGCATCGGCGATCAGCGCGGGGTCGCCACGCATCAGCGTGATACCCGCCGCGTGCATCGCGACTTCGGTACCGGTCGCCATCGCGATGCCGACGTCCGCTGCAGCGAGTGCCGGGGCATCGTTGATGCCGTCGCCCACCATCGCCACCCGCACGCCGCCGGATTTCAGCGCCGCGACGCGAGCCGCCTTGTCGCCGGGCAGCACGTTGGCAAGCACTTCGTCGATCCCCAAAGCCTGCGCGGCGTTCTGCGCAGCGCCCGGGTTGTCGCCGGTGATCATCACGCTCTTGACGCCCAGCGCGCGCAGCTCGCGTACCGCCACAAGCGCTTGCGGCTTGATGCGATCGCCGAAAGCCAGCAAGCCCTGCAGCACTGGCGTGCCCCCCGCGGGGCTCCGCATCAACCACGAGACGCTGCGCCCGGCCGCAGCGAGCGCCTCCGCACGGGCGGCAAGCGCGCCGGCATCCAGACCGAGTTCATCGCGCAGGCGGGTGTTGCCCAGGTAAAGGGTGCCGCGGTCCATTTCCCCTGCCACGCCGCGCCCCGGCAAGGCGCGCAGCTGGCTCGCCGCCGGTACCGCAATACCGCGAGCCTTGGCCGCATCCAGTACCGCATGCGCCAACGGGTGGGTGCTGCCCGCCTGCAAGGCGGCAGCCTCGGCGAGCAGCTGGGTCTCGTCGCCAATGGCGGCGATGTCGGTCAGCGTAGGCCGGCCTTCGGTCAAGGTGCCGGTCTTGTCGAAGGCCACGACCCCGACACTGTGCGCAATCTCCAGTGCCTCAGCATCCTTGATCAGAATGCCGTGCTTGGCCGCAACACCAGTGCCCGCCATGATCGCAGCCGGCGTCGCGAGGCCAAGCGCACACGGGCAGGCGATCACCAGCACGGCAACCGCGTTGATCACTGCGGTGCTGAAGTCGCCGCTCGCAAACCACCAGCCGGCGAAGGTCAGCAGCGCGATGACAAGCACAACCGGCACGAACACCGCGCTAACCTTATCCACCTGCCGCTGGATCGGCGCCTTTGCCGCCTGTGCGCTCTCCACCAGGCGGATGATGCGGGCCAGCGTACTCTCGGCGCCCAGCGCGGTGGTACGCACCACCACCCGGCCCTCGCCGTTGATCGCACCGCCGATCACCGGTTCGCCCGGCCCGCGCGGCACAGGCAGGCTCTCGCCAGTGAGCAGCGATTCGTCGAACTGGCTAACGCCTTCCAGGATTTCACCGTCTACGGCGACCCGTTCGCCGGGCAGCACCACAACCTTGTCGCCAAGGCGCAGTTGCGCCAGCGGCAAAGTCAGCTCGGCGCCACCGCGCACTACACGTGCGGTATCAGGCCTCAGCGCCTGCAAGGCGCGGATCGCCGCGGCCGTCTGCCGCTTCGCGCGGCCTTCCAGCCATTTGCCAAGCAGCACCAGTGTGATCACCACCGCCGAAGCTTCGAAGTAGAGATGCATGCCACCTGCGAGCCACTGCCACACGGAGAGGCCGAACGCCGCCGAGGTGCCAAGCGCGACCAGCAGATCCATATTGCCGGCGCCCGCCCGCAAGGCATGCCAGCCGGCACGGTAGAAGCGCGCCCCAAGCCAGAACTGCACCGGCGTGGCGAGCAGAAGTTGCAGCCAGCCGGGCAACATCCAGTGGCGGCCAAAGAGCTCGCCGACCATCGGCACGACCAGTGGCAAGGACAGCACCGCTGCGAGCGCGACGCGCATGCCGTCGCGATCGATCGCGGCAACCGGCTCGGCAGCGGCCTGCGCGGGATCGGACTGCGGAAGCACGGGCTCGAACCCGGCCGCCGCCACGGCGGCCGCGACCTCATCGACCCCCACGCCCGGCAAGGTGCGGACGCGCGCAGATTCGGTCGCGAGGTTGACGGCGGCCTCCAGCACGCCCGGCACCCGCTTGAGGCCTTTCTCCACGCGCGCCACGCAGGACGCACAGGTCATACCGTGAATACCCAGGTCGATCTCGGCTAGCGGCACATCGAAGCCGGTTTTCTGCACCGCGTCGCGTAGCGCCCCCGTATCGAGTACCCCCGCACCGGTCACATGAGCACGCTCGGTTGCAAGGTTCACCGCCACCGACTGCACGCCAGGCACAGCGACCAGCGCGCGTTCGACGCGTGCAACGCAGGAGGCACAGGTCATGCCGCTGATCGGCAAATCGAGTGCGGTCGGGATCGGGGCGTTCGGGGCGTTCATCGTGTCGGCTTCCATTGCTTATTCCGGAGCATATAGCTTCATCCTTGCCATCATGGGAAGGTCAAGCGCTATTTTTCACTCCCGCTTTGCGCCGCGGCAAGGCTGCAATGGCAGGGCAATTACTGATCGCCGACTACGCCTTAATCGGCGAAGATTCGCGCTCCTGCCCAAGCAAGCACCTCATGAAAGCCAGCACCTTCCGCCGTCTGATCAACCTGTGGCCGCCCTTCTTCTTCGCCGGCATCCGCGCGACCCGGATTTCCGATGACTATCGCGAAGCCGATGTCGCGCTGAAGCTGCATTGGTACAACCGCAACTACGTCGGCAGCCACTTCGGCGGCAACCTGTTCTCGATGACCGACCCGTGGTTCATGTTGATGCTGATGCAGGTGCTTGGTCCGAAATATCTGGTGTGGGATCGCGCGGCGACGATCGAATTCGTGGCGCCGGGGCGAGGCACGGTCACCGCGCGC
This sequence comes from uncultured Uliginosibacterium sp., assembly GCA_945957295.1. Classification (GTDB taxonomy): domain Bacteria; phylum Pseudomonadota; class Gammaproteobacteria; order Burkholderiales; family Rhodocyclaceae; genus Niveibacterium. The sequence continues at coordinate 6,511 of CAMFLH010000017.1, read as the reverse complement.
TTTCGGCTGAGCGATGCGGACGTGGCGGATGTGGTCGGCAAGACGGCCGGTGGCGACAAGTACCTGCCGACCTTCCATGTCGACATCCTCGACGCTCAGGGCCAGTTGGTCGCGAAGATCACGAAGACCGTCTACATCCGTCTCAAGGCAGTACATCGGCCGACTGCCGGCTGACGCACGTCAGTTCCGGGGCAGTAACGCAGGGAACATAATCGATGTGCGCGGCCGCCGCGCACACCAGATGGAGCTCTGCATGTCACACGGTTCGGAATTGCCTTCCACCGCCAGCGCAGCAGCCGGCGGCCCTACGCTGAAACTCGACCTCATCGCCGGTCTGACCGCCGCGGCGGTGGTACTGCCCAAAGCCATGGCCTACGCAACGGTGGCGGGCTTGCCGGTTGCGGTCGGTCTCTATACCGCGCTGGTGCCGATGGTGATCTACGCGCTGCTGGGCACCTCACGTGTGCTCAGCGTCAGCTCCACCACCACGCTGGCGATTCTTGCCGGCACCGAGCTCGCGCTGGTGGTGCCGGATGGCGATCCCGCGCACCTGCTTGCCGCAAGCGCCACGCTAGCGGCCTTGGTAGGCGTGATGCTGATGCTGGCGGCAGTACTGCGCCTGGGCTTCGTCGCCAACTTCATTTCCGCACCGGTACTGACCGGCTTCAAGGCCGGCATCGGCTGCGTAATTCTGCTCGACCAGATACCCAAACTGTTCGGACTGCACATCACCAAACAGGGCTTCTTCCACGACCTGCTGACCGTGGTGCAGCACGTGCCGGAGGCACATCTGCTGACGGCGCTAGTCGCCGTGGCAACGATGGTCGTATTGATTGGCATGGAGAAACTGTGGCCGCATTCGCCAGCCCCACTGGTCGCCGTCGGCGGCGGCATCGCAGCGTCGTGGCTGTTCGGTTTGAAGGCACTCGGGGTATCCATTGTCGGCACGATCCCGCAGGGCTTCCCGAGTCTGACGATGCCGGATCTCACTCTGGTGCAGCAGCTGATACCCGGTGCGATGGGCATCGCCTTGATGAGCTTCACCGAAACCATCGCCGCCGGCCGCGCCTTCGTGCGCAACGACGATCCGCGCATCGACGCGAACCGCGAGTTGATCGCAACCGGCGCCGCGAACCTCGGTGGCGCACTGCTCGGCGCGATGCCGGCCGGCGGCGGCACCTCGCAGACGGCGGTGGTGCGGGCGGCGGGCGGGCGTTCGCAGAAAGCGTCTCTGGTCACCGCAGCAGCCGCGCTGGCGACCATGTTGGTGCTGGCACCACTGCTCGGCCTGCTGCCGAATTCGGCGCTCGCTGCGGTGGTGATCGTCTATTCGGTGGGCCTGATCCAACCGAAGGAATTCGCGGCGATCCGCAACATTCGCAACATGGAGTTCCGCTGGGCCTGCGCGGCTGCGCTGGGTGTGCTGCTGTTCGGCACGCTGAACGGCATCCTGGTGGCGATCATCGTGTCGCTGGTCGGCCTCGCGGCGCAGACCGCGCGGCCGCATGTATATGCGCTGGGCCGCAAACCGGGCACCGATGTATTGCGCCCACTGTCCGCCGAGCATCCGGAAGACGAGCGCTTCGAAGGCTTGCTGGTCGCGCGCCCCGAGGGGCGGATCTTCTTCCTCAATGCCAACGCAATCGCGGATCGGCTGACCGAGCTGACCGAGGAATTCAAGCCGCGCGTGGTGGTGCTCGATATGAGCCGCGTGCCGGACATCGAATACTCGGCGCTGCAGATGCTGATCGAAGGCGACAAGCGCGTCGCCGAACGCGGCATCACGCTATGGATTGCCGGCCTGAACCCCGGTGCGATGGCGATGGTGCAGCACGCGGGGCTCGCCGAGCACCTCGGCCGCGAACGCATGATCTTCAACGCACAGACCGCGATCGAGCGCTTCCTCGCCCAAAACAAGGAACCCGCCTGAGCGGGTTTCATATCGCCACTGCAAGGCCGGCGCCTCCGAGGCACCGGCCTTGCATGGTCAGAACTTTTCCGGCACGTACTTGAACGGATAGTCGAGCGACTTGACGCGCCCGATCTTGCGCTTGGGCAGTTTCACCGACTCGGCCGGCACCTCTTCATACGGCACATGCGCAAGCAAGTGACTGATCACGTTCAGGCGCACCTTCTTTTTGTCCTCCGAGCGCGCCACGAACCACGGCGCCCAGGACGAATCGGTCTTCGCGAACATCTCGTCGCGCGCCACGGTGTAGTCGTCCCACTTGTCGAAGGACTTCACGTCCATCGGCGACAGTTTCCAGACCTTGCGACCATCGTCGATGCGGTCGCGCAGGCGGCGTTCCTGCTCTTCCGGGCTGACTTCCAGCCAGTACTTGAGCAGGATGATGCCGGACTCGACCATCGCCTTCTCGACCATCGGCACCACGTTGAGGAACTTCTCGACCTGCTCCGGCTTGGTGAAGCCCATCACCCGCTCGACACCAGCGCGGTTGTACCAGCTGCGATCAAAGATCACGACTTCGCCGGCCGCGGGGAAGTGCTGGATGTAGCGCTGGATGTACATCTGGCTCTTCTCGCGCTCAGTCGGCGCAGGCAACGCCACCACTCGGAAAACGCGCGGGCTTACGCGCTCGGTGATCGCCTTGATCGTGCCACCCTTACCGGCACCGTCGCGCCCTTCGAAGACGATGCAGACCTTCAGCCCCTTCGCCACCACCCACTGCTGCAACTTCACCAACTCGACATGCAGGCGTTTGAGTTCCTTGTCGTAGGCCTTGGCGCGCATCGGCTCGGTCGAGACGAGCGCGGCCGGCTCGGACTTCTTGGCGGAGTGCTTTTTCTTGTTGCCGGACATGACGACCTCCTTTGCGTGAGGCAGACCGGCGTCGGCGTGGATGCTGCGGCCGCGTCGGCCTGCAATCGGATCTGGTTCGCGCCGCCGCCGGTAGCCCGGCGGCGGTTGTTTGCTCTTGCTGCGTTACTTTGCTGCTGCCGCAACCGGCGCCGCCGGCGCAAAATCGCCGCCCAGCGCCAGATGCAGATTCACCCGCTGCACCCGCGCATCGCTCTGTACGCGCAGTTGTTCGCCCTGCACCGCAATCAAACCCAGCTCTTCGTTGATCAGCGCACGGCGATCGACTGACCCGACGCGCAGCCGATGGCCGGCGAGCTCCACCTGACGGCGGTTCTCAAACACCCGTGCATCCAGTTGCTTGGCGCGAGCCTGCAGCGCAACGTTCGCCGCCAGCGCATTCTCGACATCGGCGAAGGCACGCTGCCCGGCCGCGGCGTAGGCGGCGACGGCGGCCCTCTGCTCCGCCGTCTTCGCGTCCACCTGTGCCTGCAAAGCGCCACCGGTGAACAGCGGCGCCACGATGCCTGCCCCCGCACTCCAGACCGGGTTGTTGCGATCGGCCAGGATGAAGAGCGAACTGTCGATCGAGTTCACGCCGGCAGTCAGTTTGATCGCCGGCAACCGCGCAGCCTTTGACTCTTCGACCATGTAGAAGCTGGCGGCGACCTTGCGTTCGGCCGAGATGATGTCGGGGCGACGCTCTAGCAACTGCGACGGCAAACCCGCCGGCACCGCTTCCGGCATGGCAGGCAGGCTGCTCGCCACCGCCAGTTCGGCCGCCGGGTAACGGCCGAGCAAAAGCTCCAGCGCACGTTGCGCCTGTGTTTCAGCCAACTTCAGCTGCTCGACGGAATCCTGCCGCGCGGCGAGCGCTTCGCGCGCGGTGGACACCGCGGTACCGTCCGTATTGCCAACGCGCTGGCGGGTTTCTTCCAGCTTGATCAGGTTCTGCGTCGCGACCACGGATTGCTCGGCCAGCTTGCGCTGCTGCTGCGCTTCGATCGCGAGGTACCACGCGCGCGCCACGCCTGCCGCCAACGACTGCCGCGCCCAGGCCAGATCGGCGACGGTGCTGTCGTACTGCGCGGTGGCCGCCGCACGCTGCGAGCGAACACGGCCCCACAGATCCAGTTCCCAGTTGACGCTGAGCCCGCCGCCGGTAAGGCCGCTGCCGTCCGACAGCTTGCCACCGGTGCGGCCGTAGGCCACCACACTCGGCCACAGGCTGCCGCCCGCAGCAGTAACGATCGCGCTTGCCTGCTCGATGCGTGCCGCCGCGACCTTCAGATCCGGGTTGTTGGCCATCGCTTCATCGACCAGCGCGAGCAACTGCGGATCATTGAAGCGCGCAAGCCAGCCGTCGGCAAATTGCCCGGAGGGAGCGCCTGCTTTCCAGCTCTCTGGCAGGGGCGCGTTAGGCAGCGTCTGCGCACGCAGATCCACCCCTTTCGGGGGTGACTGCAGCGCGCAGCCACCGGCCGCAAGCACCAGCGCGACGGCAAGCGCCGCGCGGCTTAGGTTGAAATCAGCCATGGTCCGCTCCTCAGTGCAGCTTCAGGACCAGGTAGTTCATGATCGAGCCGATGCGCAACACGACGCGACGCACCAGCTGAACCGGCTTGATGTGCTCGGTGTAGATGGCACCGTGCCCAACCGCGCCCGCTGCGAGGAACATGTCGCGGTGCTTGTCTTCCAGCTCAAGCTTCACTGCGAAGCGACCGGGTGGAAGCGGTGCCGGGCCAGTCTGAGGAATCTGCCCGCTCATCGGCAACTGCCCCTGACCCTGCGCCCACACGATCGACTGCACCCTGGCCTTCAGTACCTCGCCCGGATAGGTCGGCAGCGCCAACTCCGCTTCGTTGCCGGGCTCAACGTTGTACAACTCGTTCTGCTGGTACAGCGCGAGGATCTGGTACTCGTCCTCAACGAAGGTCATCGCCGGTTGCAGCGGCATCGGTACCACCCAAGAACCCACGCGCAGCTGGTTATTGATCACGGTACCGTCTGCAGGCGCATACATCGTGGTCTGCGACAGTTCCCACTTGGCGTTGTCGAGCTGCGCACGCACCGCAGCAACCTGGGCTTGCTCGCCGTTGACCTGCGCCCCCATCTGCTCCTTGATCTGGCGTTCGCTTGCCTGCGCAGCCGCGAACTCAGCCTGCAACTGCTTGACGTTGGCCTGCGCCTGTTCGAGGTCGAACTTGTTGCCAGCCTCGGTCTTCGCGAGCTCGCTGAACTCCGCGACGCGCTTGTTGGCCAGATCAAGCTGCGCCTTCACGCCCTCGGTCTTGCTGGTCGCAGCCTTCAGCTGCTCGTTCAGGTTCTTTGCGCTGGCGATTGCGCTGGCGAGTTGCGATTCGAGCGAGCGCACCGTCTGCTCATACGGCGTCGGGTCGAGCTTGAACAGCACGTCACCCTTCTTCATGTGCACGTTGCCTTCAGCCGGCACCGCGATGACACGGCCGCGGACCTGCGGCACCACCTGGACGGTGTACTTGATGACACGAATATCGGCCGATGAGGGCGCCACCACGTTCAGGGTCAGGACCAACCAGGTCAGCGCAACAACCGGAATCGTGACCACGATCGCCTTGGAGGTGGTGTTCCAGGGCAGCCACTTGAACTTGAAGAAGATCAGCCAGACGAAGAACGAGTAAATACCGATAAGTAGGGCTTCCATTACGCGGCCCCTCCCTGGCTGCGGGCGGCAAGTTGAGCACGCACCGCTTCGAGTTCCGGACTGAGTTTGCGAACCTTAGCCATCTGTTCCAGTTCTTCCTTCAGGTGAGCAATCTCGGCGCGAACCGCATCATCGCTCGGCGCCTCCGCGAGTTTTTTGCCATGCTCGACGAAGTAGTCGTCATGCTTGTCGGTGCCATACACCGCGCGATAGGCCACCGGTTTCGTGTAAGCCCACAGCCAGGCCAGTGGCCACAGCAGCCCGCCGAAGAACAAGGAAAGCAGGCACAGGGTGGTGATGCCCTCGGTTTGCGGATGGTGTTTCTTGTGCGCGACCTTCTCCGGAAGGATGTGCACCAACCAGAACAGGGCGATGCCGACTGGCGGCATGACAATGAGGACGAACCACGCGAGGAAGTTCGCGACCCTGTCTTCCATCTCTGGCGAGAGTAGCGAGGCGTGCGCGCCACTCGACAGGATCAGCAATCCCGCGAGACAGCCAAAACGCAGTGCTGACGATGTTTGAAACCGGGACATCGGGGAGTCTCCACCGAAAATATGGGGGGGTCGGCGCCGGCAAACCGTTCAACGAACGGCTATGCCGACGCGCTTTGTAATTGTTTGCTTCGGATTGCGCGCAAAGCAAGCAAATCTGCTCGTTGCCGTTGATATGAGTCACGCGCCTCGCAGTGTCCGCGTCAGGGCGCCACCGACCCACAACGCAGCGACACAGTGCGCTCACCGCGACGCCAGCACGGCGCTGCGTCTGCCGACAAGTGCGCGGTACCCGCATCGTCCTGATGCGCGACGACCACATTGAACGCCGACGCACCCTGCCGATCGACATCAAGCCGCAACAGCCAGCCGGTGGTCGATGCAACGGTGTTGAAACCATCGAACACGAAGTTGCCGAGGCTCCACACGATCGGTTTGCCGCGGTAGAGGCTTGCCCCCTGCGTGACGTGTGGATGCCCACCGACCACCGCATCGGCTCCAGCATCGATCATCAAC
>CAMFLH010000016.1 GCA_945957295.1 uncultured Uliginosibacterium sp. | reverse complement strand
GTCATGCGCCCGCCATCATGTGGATCTTGGCTTCGGTGGCGCCGCGCTCGCTGTGGTGATGGCCGTGTGCGTAGGCGCCGGCTTCCGGTTCGAAGGCGGCGGTAACCGGTCGCACCTGTGCGCCTAATCCGACCAGCATTGTTTCGAGCACATGGTCGGCCTGGATGCGCAGCCAGCCTGCACCCACCTGCACCGCAACATGGCGGTTGCCGAGGTGGTACGCAGCGCGGGCGAGTTCGAAGGCGCCCGCGCATTGCGCCTCAAGCAGCGCCTCGGGCGCCGACACCACTTCAACCACACGGCCGTCCTTCGCCTGCAGCAGATCGCCGCCACGCAGAATGGTGCCGCGCGGCAGGAACAGACCAACCTCCTCGCCGGTTGAGAGCTGCGTGCGCAGCCGGCTCTTCGTGCGGGCGTCGAAATTGAGTACCAGTTTTTCAGTCGGCGCGGTGTCGCCGGTGTAGAGGGTTTCGATCAGCAGCATGACGTTCTCAAAACAGGAAGTAGCGCTGCGCCATCGGCAGCACGCTGGCCGGTTCGCAGGTCAGCAGTTCGCCGTCGGCGCGCACCTGGTAGGTCTCGGCGTCGACGTCGATGCGGCCGCACCAGTCGTTATGGATCATGTGCGCCTTGGTGACGCCGCGGATGTTCTTCACCGCCACCAGCGGCTTCGACAGGCCGAGTTTTTCGACGCTGCCGTTGTCCAGCGCGGCCTGCGACAAGAAGGTGACGGAGGTCTTCAGTGCGCCGCCGAAGCTGCCGAACATCGGGCGGTAGTGCACCGGTTGCGGCGTCGGGATCGAGGCGTTGGCGTCGCCCATTGCGGCCGCGGCGATCATGCCGCCCTTGATGATGAGGCTGGGCTTCACACCGAAGAAGGCCGGCTTCCACACCACCAGGTCGGCGAGCTTGCCGACTTCGATCGAACCGACCTCGTGCGCGATGCCGTGCGCGATCGCGGGGTTGATCGTGTACTTGGCGATGTAGCGCTTGGCGCGGAAGTTGTCATTACGGGCGCCGTCACCCGGCAGGGCGCCGCGCTGCAGCTTCATCTTGTGCGCGGTCTGCCAGCAGCGGATCACCACTTCGCCAACGCGGCCCATGGCCTGCGAGTCCGACGAGTACATCGAGATCGCGCCGATGTCGTGCAGGATGTCTTCGGCGGCGATGGTCTCGCGACGGATGCGGCTCTCGGCGAAAGCCACATCCTCGGCGATCGAGGCGTCGAGGTGGTGGCACACCATCAGCATGTCGAGATGCTCGTCGATGGTATTCACGGTGTAGGGCCGCGTCGGGTTGGTCGAGCTTGGCAGCACGTTGGGCAGGCCGGCGAGCTTGACGATGTCCGGCGCATGGCCGCCGCCCGCCCCCTCGGTGTGGAAGGTGTGGATGGTGCGGCCCTTGAAGGCCGCGGCGGTGTCTTCTACGAAGCCCGATTCGTTGAGCGTGTCGGAGTGGATCGCGACCTGTACGTCGTACTGCTCGGCAACCGCGAGGCAGTTGTCGATCGCGGCCGGCGTGGTGCCCCAGTCTTCGTGCAGCTTCAGGCCGATCGCGCCGGCTTCGATCTGCTCCGCGAGCGGGCCCGGCAGCGAGACGTTGCCCTTGCCGAGGAAACCAAGATTCATCGGGAAGGCGTCGGCCGCTTCGAGCATGCGCGCGATGTGCCACGGCCCCGGCGTGCAGGTGGTGGCGAAGGTGCCGGTGGCCGGCCCGGTGCCGCCGCCGAGCATGGTGGTCACGCCACTCATCAGCGCCTCGTCGATCTGTTGCGGGCAGATGAAGTGGATGTGCGTGTCGATACCGCCGGCGGTGATGATCATGCCTTCGCCGGCAATCACCTCGGTGCCGGCGCCGATGGCGATCGTGACGCCGGGCTGGATGTCCGGGTTGCCGGCCTTTCCGACGGCAGCGATGCGCCCCGCCTTGATCGCGATGTCGGCCTTGACGATGCCCCAGTGGTCGAGGATCAGCGCATTGGTGATCACCGTGTCGGCCACCTCATGCGAGAGTTTCTGGCCCTGGCCCATGCCGTCGCGGATCACCTTGCCGCCGCCGAACTTCACTTCCTCGCCGTAGAGGGTGTAGTCCTTCTCGACTTCGATCCAGAGTTCGGTGTCAGCCAGCCGCACGCGGTCGCCCACGGTGGGGCCGAACATTTCCGCGTAAGCGCGGCGTGAGAACTTGGCCATGTTAGAGGTCTCCCATCACGAGGCCGCGGAAGCCGAACACCTTACGTTCGCCCGCCAGCGCCACCAAGGTCACCGTGCGGGTCTGACCCGGCTCGAAGCGCACCGCAGTGCCGGCGGCGATATCGAGGCGGAAGCCGTGCGCGGCGGCACGGTCGAAATCCAGCGCCGCGTTGGTTTCGGCGAAGTGGTAGTGCGAGCCGACCTGGATCGGGCGGTCGCCGGTGTTGGCGACGACCAGGGTGATCGTTGGCCGGCCGGCATTGAGTTCGATGTCGCCCTCGGGCGTGTCGAGTTCTCCGGGAATCATGCGGTGCTCCTGCGGAACAGGGTTTTGTAATAGATCGCGTTGGCGGCCCAGACGCCGTCAGGCGAGCACGCGAATTCGGGCAGGCCGCCGACGTACTGCCAACCTTCTGCGCCATAGAAGCCTTCGGCGGGCGAACCGGCTTCGGTGTCGAGGAACAGCAGGCCGCGTTGCAAGCCACGCGCGGCGTCTTCCAGTGCTGCCATCAGCGCGCGGGCAATGCCTTGGCGCCGTGCGCTGCGCATTACGAGCAGCTTCTGCACTTCGGCGCGGTTGCGGCCGTTCTGGCGCATGGCGAGTTCGAGTTGCACCGTGCCGAGCGGGCTGCCCGCATCGTGTGCAAGCCACACCAGCCGGGAGCCATCGGCAATCGAATCGGCAAGGCCGTCAACCCACGCCATCGCGGTGTCGCGGCTGATCGGCAGTACAAAGCCAACCGAGGCGCCGCCCTCGACCGCGTCGATCAGCAGCGCGGCGAGCGCCTCGCGGTGCGCCGCGAAGGTGGCGGGCGTCACTTGCTCGATCTGCATGGCTACCAGCCCCGAGCGCCAAACTTGTAGTTGCGTGATTCGGCGGACTTCGGCGGTGGCGCCAGATCGGCCGCTGCGGCCGGCGCGGCGGGGGCGGCCTTGCGCGGCATAAGGATGTCGCGCAGGGTCAGCACCATCACCAGCAGCTCTTCGTCCTCGGCCAAGTCTTCGATTTCCGCCAATCGGGTGCGCGCGTAGTCGGGGTCTTGCACCAGGCGGTCGAGGTCGATGCTCTGGTCGAGCTGGCGACGAACCTGCAGCTTGAAGCGGGCGAGCAGACGGGCGTGTTCGATCTTGTCTTCCATGGCGAGTCGTGAGTACCTGAGTGTCAGATGATCGGGTTGTGCACCGTGACCAGCTTGGTGCCGTCGGGGAAGGTGGCTTCGACTTGGATCTCCGGGATCAGCTCCGGCACGCCGTCCATCACGTCGTCGCGACTCAGCAGGGTCGTGCCGTAGCTCATCAACTCGGCCACCGTGCGGCCGTCGCGCGCGCCTTCCATGATCGCGGCGGAGATGAAGGCCACCGCCTCCGGGTAGTTCAGCTTTAGTCCACGCGCTCGGCGGCGCTCGGCCAGCAGAGCGGCGGTGAAGATCAGCAGCTTGTCTTTTTCGCGGGGCGTCAGTTCCATGGGTCTCTCGCGGAATCAGGTGTTCCAGATGCGGGGCGGGCAGGCGGGGCGGCCCAGCAGGGCGGGGCGAACAATGGCCCACTGGCGCGCAAACCAGTGGCGCGCTGCTTCGGCGTCGTCGCCGCGATAGCGCGCCACCAGCAGGCCGGGCAGGCGGGTGACCGCGCCTAGCCCGGCCGTGGGGCACTCAAGTCGACAGGCTTCCACCAGCGAAGCATCGATGTCGGGGGCGGCAGCCAGCAGGCTACCGAAGACGGTGGCGCCGCCGAGTACCGCGGCGGAGGCGAAGCGCGCATCGTCGCCGCGCAGCTTTGCCTGCTCGGCGAAGACTGGGCGGCCATCGCGTGCGACGCGCAGGCGGGTGTCCATGCGGCCGTGTTCGAAGCGCTCACCACGTGCGCGGCGGCCGAGGCACCAGAGGTCGAAGCCGATGAAGCAGGCGTCACCCGCCAGTTGCACGTCGAGCGTGGCGTCGCCGTCTGCGCCGTCGAACACCATGCTTTCCTGCGGTAGCCATTCGAGACTGGCGCCGGCAGCGATGCTCAGTTTGATTTTCTGCTCAGCGGGGCGACCGTCGGCGCGATACCACTTGCCGGCACCGGGGGTGGTCAGCAGCGCGCTGGCGGCTTCGCCGACCGATACGTTGATCGCGAGGGAATCGCCGCCCGCGATCCCGGCCGGCGGATGCAGCAGGATCGCGTGGCTGACCGCATCGCCCTCCGGGTACAGCGCTTTCTGCACGCGCAGCGGGCCAGTGTGTTCGCGGCGCGCCAGCACGCTGCGTTCGCCGCGGCGTTCGAAGTCCAGCGCCAGGCGGGCGCGCCAGCCAAAGGAGGGTGCCGCGTGGCCGGCATCGCGCTGGGCGATGTCCGGCACGCAGTCGCTCTTCTCGTCTCTCTGCAAGGATTGGGAGTTCGCCCGCATCCCGATGCTTGAGCAAAACTCGGGCCAAGGGCGGGGTTCGTCGGTATCTCAGGCAGGAAGGCGGCTATCCGCACCGCGGCTGAGCCGACATGCACCGGCGTGATGCACGAAAAAAAAGGCCGCAAATTGAGCGCACCAGGTCGGTGCGAAACGCGGTTTACTGCCGGACTTCGCCCAGGTTGCCGGGGCCGCTCGTTGCTTCGCTGGCGCGCCAGGGGTTGATGTCCAGCCCGCCTCGCCGCGTGTAGCGGGCCCAGACTTCAAGTCGTTGCGGGCGGCATTGGCGCGTGATGTCGACGAAGATGCGCTCCACGCATTGTTCGTGGAATTCGTTGTGCGTGCGGAACGAGCAGATGTAGCGCAGCAGGCCGGCGCGGTCTATCGCCGGGCCGCGGTAGCGGATCACCACCATGCCCCAGTCTGGCTGGCCGGTCACAAGGCAGTTCGATTTGAGCAGGTGCGAGTAGAGCGTTTCGTCAACCACGGGGCCGCTCGCCGCAAGCAGTTCCGGCGCGGGTTCGTAGGTGTCGATATCGATGTCGAGCGTATCGAGCAATACGCCATCCGGCGTGCCGAGGGCGCGGGCTGGCCGCCGATCCAGCGTTTCGAGTTGCACGGCAACCGGTGCACCGGCGGCGGCTGACAGGTCGCGCGCAATCGTGTCCTGAACGGCTTGCACCGATTCGAAGCGTGTCTGGTTGAAGCTGTTGAAATAAAGCTTCAGGGATTTGGATTCGATCAGGTTCGGCGAAGTGGCCGGCACCGTCAGCGTGCCGATCGCGACGACCGGCTTGCCGCGCGGGTTCAGCCACGACACTTCGTAGGCGTTCCAGAGGTCGTGCCCGGTGAAGGGCAAGTCGGCGCCGACGCCGATTTCGGCCCGTTTTCCGCTGCGTGGAATCGGGAACAGCAGTTCCGGCGCGTAGTGGTCACAATAGGCCACGGCCTTGCCGAGCGGCGATGCTTCCGGGGCGTTCAAAGGGTTCTGGTCGGTGCTCACGGGTGCGATTTTACGGGATGTCACATTTTTTATAACTACGAGGCACGTCGTACCCTGCACAAGTTCGCTGGGGTGCCTATAGTGAAGTCAGGCCGATGACTTCGTATCGGTCGGTTCAGCGAAGGAGGGTCAATGGAGGTAAGTCCCCTTTCGGGGAGCGTCGTCCAGACACCCGATGCGCAGCAGGCTACTCAGGCTAGGGAAGCCGCCTCTGCCCGTCAGGCGCAGCAAGCGGAGCGTGCAAGGGCAGAAGAGCGCCCGGAACAGGCTCAGCAAGCTCAGCAGGTCGCCCAGACGACGAATCTCAATGGACAGACTATCGGACGAGTGATCAACGTCAAGGCGTAGCACTTCACCATGCGGCCCTTCAAGGGCCAGTGGGGGCGCAGCCCCCGGCGACCTTGAGTCGCCCGCGCGCCCAGCGCGCAAACCCCGGTTCCGAGAGGCGGCTGCCTCAAGAACGGAACCAAAAGAAAGCCCGCCGAAAGGCGGGCTTTCCATTTGTGCGGCGCCGCGTTTAGGCGGCGGGCCGGTATCGGTGGCGCTTACTGCGCGCGCTCTTCCTGTTCCAGCTTTTCGATGAATTCGGCGATGTCGTCGCGCTTCGGCCAGGCGGCCAGGATCACCATCGGAACGGTCAGTGCAAGCATCATCATGTTGCGTTCTCCTTCGTCGTCTCAACTCGTTTTCTCTGAGACGTACTCTACGCAAGTCCTTGTTGCATCACACAAAAGCTTTTACATCGAATGATGAAATCGCTTGATCGCAAGTTTGGTCAAGTCGGCGGCCGGCCGAAGCCGGCTCCGTTCTGAAGTGCGCCCCGGCGCCGCGCCGCTTACGGTTTTACGAGGCCCAGTTGCTGCATCAAGCTGAGGTTGTCCTCCAGATGCCAGTTCTCTGCGATGCGTCCGTCGGCGACGCGGTAGAGATCGAAGGCCTGGAAATCCACCGTCTGGCCGGCGCCCTGCAGCGCGCCGAACTGGCCGGTGAAATGCCCGCGAAAATGCAGGCGCACGCTGACGCGGTCACCGGCGACGACGAGATCCTCGACCTCGGCGTTCAAGTCGGGCACTGCGAGGCGGAAAGCCTTGGACGCCTGCAGCGGGCCGACGACGCCCTGCGGCCGACCGCTCGGAAGTGTGCGGTCGGTGAAATCGGCCGCGAGGGCGCGATGCGCGAAAGCTTCGTCCCCGGTGTTCCAGAACGCGGCGTACGTCAGGGCTGCCAGGATCATCGGTGCGGCAACTGTTGCGTCGCCCGATACCGCCATGTGTCGGGCGACCGGCAAGTCGCTCGCTGTGGCAGTACTGGCGAGCCCTCCAACCGATACGACGAGGCTGGCGACGCAGGTAATGAGCGAGGGTTTCAACATCATGAGTGCTCCTGAAAATGGATTGAATGAGGCGGAGCCCATTCTGATGATGTGATGGATATTTGATAATCAGGCGTGCTAGAGAATGACTTTCTATTAAGGATTGAAAGTCGGGCTGTTCCCGCCTGTTTTCGCTACACCGTCGCGCGATAGGGTTGGGCGGTGCGGATCGAAGTCAATCGCGGGCGGGCGGCGATAGCGGGGTGGAATTCCGACTCGCTATGATGCGACGCACACGCACGGCCTCATGGGCCTCATGGGCGGCCAGCGGGCTGGCCGGGCGCTTCAGGGCAACGCAGCGCTTCGCGGCGACGTGTTCGCCGCGGTGGCACGTTTGCGTTCGTAAATGCGAATCGTTATCATTGGTGAATGCGGTGAGCGCGGTGCGTCGTCGAAGATCGGCGTTGCAACCGGGCCGCCGACCGACCCATTCAGATAACAAAGGACTCCGGCGTGCAAGCACTGAGCACATCCCACCACTCGAGCAAACTCAAGACCCTCTCCCTGATGGTGGCGCTCGCGCTGCCGACGCTGGCGCGCGCGGCCGATACGGCCACTGAAACGGTGCTGCCGGAAGTGGCGGTGCGCGCCGGGGTGATGGGGGAAACGACGGAAGGCACGGGTTCGTACACGACGGGTCGGGCCAGGACCGCCACGCCCTTGAGCCTGGCGCCGCGCGATACGCCGCAGTCAGTCTCCGTCGTCACGCAGCAGCAGATCGAGGATCAGGGGCTGCAGACCATCACCGACGTGCTCAACAGCGTGACCGGCGTTTCGGTGAATCAGTACGAGACACACCGGGCGCAGTTCACGGCGCGTGGTTTCGACATCAATGCGTTGATGATCGATGGCGTGCCGACCACCTGGGAGCAGTCCTGGAGTTCGGGCGAGGCGATGAGCAGCCTTGCGATCTACGACCGCGTGGAAGTAGTACGCGGCGCGACCGGCCTCACGACCGGTGCTGGCGATCCGTCCGGTGCGGTGAACCTGGTTCGCAAGCGCGCGAGCAGCAAGGAATTCAAGGGTACCGCGGAAGTCGGCGTCGGCAGCTGGAATGCGCTGCGGACGACGGTTGATGTGTCGACGCCGGTCAATGAGGCCAAGACGGTACGCGCGCGCGCCGTCGGCGAATACGCCAGCAGCGATAGCTGGGTCGACAATCTGAAGGAGCGTCGTCAGACGTTGTTTGCCACCGTGGAAGCCGACCTGACCGATCGCACCTTGCTGTCGGTCGGCGTCAGCCGCCAGGAAAATGACCCGAAGGGCTCGATGTGGGGCGGCCTGCCGGTGTGGTACAGCGACGGCAGCCACACCGACTGGGATCGCTCGAAAACCACCGCTGCCGACTGGACGCGCTGGAACTCGGTCTATACGAACTACTTCGCGTCGATTGAACACCGGCTCGCCAACGACTGGGCGATCAAAGCGAGCTACAGCTACGGCGACCGCACTGCTGATTCCTACCTGCTGTACATGTACGGTGCGTCGGATCGCACGACCGGGCTGGGCATGTACACCTGGCCGGGCTCCTACCAGGTTCACACGAAGCAGAGCGACGCCAGCATTCAGGTCGGCGGACCGTTTGAGTTGTTGGGGCGGCGCCATGAACTGGCAGCGGGCTACGCCTATTCGAAGCAGGACTTCACGGCTGACAGCCGCGCCGCGGCCGGCGGTGCAGCACCGGATTTCAATGCCTGGAACGGCGCGCTTCCCGAGCCGACTTGGGGGCCGTTGTCGTACTACGGCGATGCGACGACCACGCAGCAGGCGATTTACGCCGCAGCCAGCTTCAGCATCGCCGATCCGCTCAAGCTGATCCTCGGCTCACGTCTGACCAAGTACGAACGCGCGGGCGACGCTGCATCCAGCGCCCCTTACGCGATGCAGTTCGATCATGAACTGACGCCCTACGCCGGTGTGGTGTTCGACCTCAGTGCCAACACCTCGCTGTACGCCAGCTACACCAGCATCTTCCAGCCCCAGCAGAAGCGCGACATCAACGGCCAGTACCTCGATCCGATTGTCGGCAAGAGCACCGAGATCGGTGTGAAGGGCGAGTTCTTCGAAGGGCGCCTCAACGCCTCGGCGGCGCTGTTCCATATCAAGCAGGACAATTTGGCGCAAAGCACCGGCGAAATGATTGCGGGCACGACGCCGCCCGAGACGGCCTACCGCGCTTCGGAAGGCGCGACCAGCAAGGGCTTCGAGCTTGAAGTCGCGGGCGAACTGGCCAAAGGCTGGAACGCCAGCGCCGGCTACACCCAGTTCAAGCTCAAGGATGCGAGCGGCGCCGACATCAACACGATCTACCCGCGCAAGCTGCTGCGCATCTTCACCAGCTATCGCCTGCCGGGCGAGCTCGCGGGCCTGACGCTGGGCGGTGGCGTGAACTGGCAGGGCGAGACTTATACCTACGCGGCCAACCCGCTCGGCGTGACCGAGAAAATTGACCAGAAGGCCTATGCGTTGGTGAACCTGATGGCGCGGTACGACATCAACAAGCAGTGGTCGGCCCAGCTGAACGTCAACAACCTGCTGGACGAGACCTACTACGGCATGTTCGACGCGTACAGCCAATTCACCTACGGCGCGCCACGCAACGCGATGCTATCGGCCACCTACCGCTTCTGACACCATGCAAGCGAAAACGCTTCACCGCTGGTCCTGGGTGCATACCTGGAGCAGCCTGATCTGCACGCTGTTCATGCTGCTGCTGTGCCTGACCGGCCTGCCGCTGATCTTCCACCACGAGATCGGGCATCTGCTCGGCACCGAGGTGGAGGCGCCCGCGATGCCCGCGGCGACGCCGCGAGTGAGCCTGGACAAGGCGCTGGAGGTCGCGCGCGCACAGTTCCCCGACCGGGTGGCGCAGTACGCCTCTCAACCGGAGGATAGCGAGGACATCTGGTTTGTAACGATGACGCCGACGCCGGCCCCAACCGACGATTTCCGTTCGGTCGCGGTCGATGCGCGCAGCGGTGAACTGCTGGCGCAGCCGCGCTCTGACCGCGGCTTCATGTGGGTGATGTTCAAGCTGCATGTTGACCTGTTCGCGGGCCTGCCGGGCAAGCTCTTCCTCGGGTTCATGGGCCTGCTGTTGTTGGTCGCGATCGTCAGCGGGGTTGTGCTGTACGGCCCCTTCATGCGCAAGCTCGATTTCGGCACGGTGCGGCGCGAACGACGTGCCAGCGTGAAGTGGCTGGATCTGCATAACCTGCTCGGCATCGTCACGCTGGTTTGGCTGTTCGTCGTCGGTGCGACCGGCATGATCAACACTTGGGCCGATCTGCTGATCAAGTACTGGCAGCACGACCAGCTCTCGGCGCTGCTGGCGCCGTACGCGGGCCAGCCAACGGTGCCGGTGGCCGAGCGCGCCTCGGTGCAGCAGGGGCTGGACGCAGCGCTGAAGCAGGCGCCAGGCATGAAGCTCTCGTTCGTCGCCTTTCCCGGCACTGCGTTCTCCAGCCCCCACCACCATACCTACTTCCTGCGCGGCAATACGCCGCTGACCTCGCGCCTGCTGCAGCCGGTGCTGGTGGATGCAAGGACGTCGCAGGTCACCGCTGCGCCGAAGCTGCCGTGGTACCTGACGGCGCTGCTGGTATCGCAGCCGCTGCACTTTGGCGACTACGGTGGGCGGCCGATGCAGATCGTCTGGGCGGTGCTGGACCTCGCCACCATCGTGGTGCTGGGCAGCGGGCTGTACCTGTGGTTGCGTAAGCGGCGCGCTGCCTCGCGGCATGGAGCGCAGATGGTCGTTGTCGAGGTGGCGGCATGAATGCGCCACGCAGTTTGAGTTCGGCGGCGATCTGGGGTTGGCCGATCGCGTTGGGTGTGCTGACGAGTGTCGGGCTGGTGGCGGCCCTGTTCAGCGACGGCGGCCTTGGCGACCAGATCGCTGGCGCGTGCCTGTGGGTGCCGGCGCTGGTCGGTATCTGGCACGGCTGGCTGCGGCGGGCGCCTGCGGTATCCGCTGCCCAGAAATGAACTCAGCGCCGGCCCGGAGCCGGCGCTGTGCTTATCGCGATCCGGATGCTCAGACCGACAGGCGCTCGCGCACGCCGTCGGCATCCATGTTCTTGCCTTCGCCGCGCATGACGATTTCGCCGCGTTCCATCACGATGTACTGGTCGGCCAGCGAGCGGGCGAAGTCGTAGTACTGCTCGACGAGCAGGATTGCCATTTCGCCGGATTCGGCCAGCGCGCGGATCGCGCGTTCGATGTCCTTGATGATGGACGGCTGGATGCCCTCGGTTGGTTCGTCGAGGATCAAGAGCTTCGGGCCGGCGGCCAGCGCGCGGCCGATCGCGAGCTGCTGTTGCTGCCCGCCGGAGAGGTCGCCGCCGCGGCGCTTCATCATCTGCCGCAGCACCGGGAACATCTCGAAGATGCGCTCGGGTACCTGTGCGCTGGCGGGCTTCACCGCGAGGCCCATTTCCAGATTCTCCGCCACCGTCAGGCGCGGGAATATCTCGCGCCCCTGCGGCACATAGCCGATGCCGGCGCGCACCCTCGCATGGGAGGCGCTGCGCGTGAGGTCGGCATCGCCGAAGCGCACGCTGCCGGTCTTGGCGGGCACCAAGCCCATCAGTGTCTTCAGCAGGGTCGTCTTGCCGACGCCGTTGCGGCCGAGCAGGGTGGTGACCTTGCCGGTCGGCACTTCGAATGAGAGGTCGCGCAGGATGTGGCTGCCGCCGTAGTACTGGTTCAGGTTCGAGACGGTGAGCATGGTCAGGCTCCAACGTGCGGACGAGGGCGGGCACCGGTGTGCCAAAACGGCCACCGGGTCTGCGGGGTGTTGCGGGGAGCGGCGGTCAGGCCGCCGGGGGCGTTTCGCTGGGCGGGGGCGGTGCTTCGCTGCCAACGATCAGCAGCTTGCGGAACACCGCGTGATTCGCATGGGGCAGCAGCGATGCAAGCTCGTTCGGGTCCAGCTTGGCAGCATCGATCGGCTGACCATCGGTAAAGGTCAGGCGGAACTTGTCGCCATGCAGCCTCACCAGACATAGCAGCAGCAGCGCGCCGAGTGGATCGCCAACACGCGGCACCGAGCCGCGCAGCGAATCCTCGCGTAGCTGGAAGAAGGGCGCCGCGGTGGAGCCGTGACGCACGATCCACACCGCGTCGCGCTTGTCCGTGGTGGTCACGAACGGGGTCAGGGTGTTCCAGCGTTCGATCACCGCTGCGGCCGCGGCAACCGCATCCTCCCACTTGAGGGAGGTGCGCCAGAGGAAGTAGTCGAACTTGCCGGTGCCGGTAACCATGCCCGTAGCGTAGCAGGCCGCGGGCCGCCACGGCAAAGGGAGGCAAGCGCAGCGCGGCGTGCTCAGCGGCCAAGATAGACCTCGATCACACGTGGGTCGTTCTGCACGGTTTCCAGATCGCCTTCGGCCAGCACGCTGCCTTCGTGCAACACGGTGACCTTGCCGCCCAGCGCCTTCACGAAGGCCATGTCGTGCTCGACGACCATCAGCGAGTGCTCGCCGGCGAGCGATACGAACAGCTCGGCGGTGCGTTCGGTCTCTTCGTCGGTCATGCCGGCCACCGGTTCATCCAGCAGCAGCAGACGCGGCTCCTGCATCAGCAACATGCCGATCTCCAGCCATTGCTTCTGGCCGTGTGACAGCAGGCCTGCTGGGCGGTCCGCTTCGCTCGTGAGGCGGATGCGTTTGAGCGTTTCGGCCACGCGGTCGCGCTGCTCGCCGCTGAGTTGCGCGAGCAGGCTGCGCCACACGCGCTTGTCCGTCTTCATCGCGAGTTCGAGGTTCTCGAACACCGTGTGTTGCTCGAAGATCGTCGGTTTCTGGAACTTGCGCCCGATACCGGCATGCGCGATCTCCGGCTCGCGCATGCGCGTCAGATCCATCGTCTGGCCGAAAAACGCGCGGCCGCTGTCGGGGCGCGTCTTGCCGGTGATCACGTCCATCATGGTGGTCTTGCCGGCGCCGTTGGGGCCGATGATGCAACGCAGTTCGCCGACGTCGATGTTCAGCGTCAGCGCGTTGAGCGCGCGGAAGCCATCGAAGCTGACGGTGATGTCTTCAAGGTACAGGATGACCTTGTGCGAAACGTCCAGCTCGCCGGGCGTCATCACACGGCCGGTGGGTGCGCCGTCCTCCCACTGTTCGCGCTGGGTCGGATCGGCGTGTTCGAGGGTGCCCACTTTCATGCGGATGCTCCTTCTGCTGCGGCGTCGGGCGCTGTGTTGCCGGTCTTGTTCGTCGCGGGGGGCGGGGCTGGTTTCGTAACGACTTTAGGCACGGCAGGCGTGGTGTCGCGGGCACTGCGAATGCGCCGCCATAGCCCGACCAGACCTTCCGGCAGGTAGAGCGTGACCAGGATGAACAGCAGGCCGAGGAAGAATAGCCAGTACTCGGGGAAGCTCACCGTGAACCAGCTCTTCGCCAGGCTTACCGTGAAGGCGCCGAGGACCGGACCGATCAGCGTGCCGCGCCCGCCGACCGCCGCCCAGATCGCGATCTCGATCGAGTTCGCGGGGCTCATCTCACCCGGGTTGATGATGCCGACCTGCGGCACGTACAAGGCGCCGGCCAGCGCGCACAGCACGGCCGACAGCGTCCAGATGAAGAGCTTGTAGTGCAGCGGGTTGTAGCCGATGAACATCACGCGCGATTCAGCGTCACGGATCGCTGCGAGCACGCGGCCGAACTTCGACGTGACGAGGTAGCGACCGAGCAACAAGGTGGACATCAGCAGCAGCGCCGAGAGGCCGAACAGCAACAGCCGGGTTTCAGGCGCGGTGATCGAGTAGCCGAGAACGCGCTTGAAGTCGGTGAAGCCGTTGTTGCCGCCGAAGCCGGTTTCATTGCGGAAGAACAGCAGCATTGCGGCGTAGGTGAGGGCTTGCGTGATGATCGAGAAATACACACCCTTGATGCGCGAGCGGAAGGCGAAGTAGCCGAACACCCAGGCAATTGCCGCAGGCACCACGATCACCAGCACCACCGCCCACAGGAAGCTGTCGCTACCCACCCAGTACCAGGGCAGTTCCTTCCAGTCGAGGAACACCATGAAGTCGGGCAGATCCGCGTGGTAGCTGCCGTCGCGACCGATCTGGCGCATCAGGTACATGCCGAAGGCGTAGCCACCGAGCGCGAAGAACAGCCCGTGGCCGAGCGACAGGATGCCCGCATAGCCCCAGATCAGGTCCATCGCCACCGCGACCACCGCGTAGCACAGCACCTTGCCGGTCAGCGTCACGAAGTAGTCCGATACATGCAGCGGGTGGCCCTCGGGCAGCGCGAGGTGCGCGATCGGCACCAGCACCCAGGCCACGAGGGCAAACAGCGCCATCGCGATCCAGCCGCTGCGTGGCATGGCCGTGAGGAATCGAATGGTGAGTGGCGTGCGCATGATCAGCTCTCGACGAAGCGGCCCTTGAGGGCGAACAGCCCCTGCGGACGTTTCTGGATGAAGACGATGATGAAGAGCAGCACGAGGATCTTCGCGATCACCGCGCCGGCCCAGCCTTCGAGGAACTTCGTGACGATGCCCAGCCCCAGCGCTGCCCACACCGCACCGGCCAACTGGCCGACACCGCCGAGCACGACGACGAGGAAGGAATCGACGATGTAACCCTGGCCCATGTCGGGCCCGACGTTGGCGATCTGCGACAGCGCCACGCCGCCGAGGCCCGCGATGCCGGAGCCGATGGCAAACGCCAGCGTGTCGATGCGCCGCGTCGGTACGCCGACGCAACCGGCCATCGCACGGTTCTGCGTGACGGCACGCACGAACATGCCGAGCCGCGTCTTCTGCATCATCAGCCATACGATCAGCAGCACGAACAGCGCGAAGCCGATGATGGCGATGCGGTTCAGCGGCAGCATGGCGCCGGCATACAGCTCGATGCCGCCGCTCATCCAGCTCGGGTTGGCCACTTCCTGGTTCTGCGGCCCGAAGATCACGCGCGCTGCCTGGATCAGCACCAGCGACAGGCCCCAGGTGGCGAGTAGGGTTTCCAGCGGACGGCCATAGAGGTGGCGGATCACGAGGCGCTCCATCGCGACACCGACCAGTGCGGCAACGATGAATGCGAGCGGGATCGCGGCGATCACGTAGGCGTCGAGCCATTGCGGCGCGTAGCTGCGGAACAGGCCTTGCACGACCCAGGTAGTGTAGGCGCCGACCATCAGCAACTCGCCGTGCGCCATGTTGATCACGCCCATCACGCCGTAGGTGATCGCGAGCCCAAGTGCGGCGAGCAGCAGGATCGAGCCGAGCGAGATGCCGGTGAAAATGCGGCCGAGGTTCTCACCCACCGCGATGCGGCGCTCGATCTGGGTGAGCGAGGCGACCGCGGCGATGCGCACCGCCTCATCGGGTTCGGTGTAGCTGCCACTGCTCTTGTCGAGCATCGCGGCGAGCAGTTGGCGTACGGCCGGGTCGGCACTGTCGGCGAGTGACTTGACCGCCTTCAGGCGTGCTGCGGCATCCGGCGACCCCAGGCTGGCTTTGGCTTGCGCGAGTACGAGCAACTGTTTGATCTGCGGGTCGGCCTCTTTCGCGAGGGCCTTGTCGAGCAGGGGCAGGATCTCGGCGCTTGCGTTGGTGCTGACGTCCTTGGCGGCGGTGAGTCGCACCTCGCGCTCGCTGGCGAAAAGTCGCAGGCCCGCGAGTGCGGCGTCCAGCGTGCGGCGGACGCGGTTGTTGATACTGACCGCTTCGGCATTTTCGGGCGGCGCGGTTAGCGCTTTGCCAGTGGCGGCGTCGAAGTAGGTTTCGCCATCCAGGCGCAACAGCTTGTCGCCCGCAACGAACAGCGCGTCTTCCGACAACGCCTTGAAGATCGGCAGCACCGCTTCGGGGTCGGCGCCGGCGAGGGCTGCGATCGCAGCGATCTTCTCGTCGGAATCGTCCGCGCCAAGGCGCGCGAGCTGGGCTGGATCAAGCGCTGCGAAGGCCGGCGACCAGGCGAGGCGGGCGAGCAGCGCGAGCAGAAAGAGGAGTCTGACCATGGGAAGGCCGTTCCGTGTGCGTGGTGCCGGCCGGCGTGCCCGTGGGCACACCGGCCGGGAGGGCTGCACCGCGCGGCGGTGCAGCGTTCAGGTGCGTGCCGGGCTTACTTGCTGTCCGGCTCGTCCTTCTTCTTGTCGTTGCCGGGGATGTACGGGCTCCACGGCTGGGCCTTGATCGGGCCCTTGGTCTTCCACACCACGTTGAACTGGCCGTCGGCCTTCACTTCGCCGATGAACACCGGCTTGTGCAGGTGGTGGTTCTTCGGGTCCATCTCGACCTCGAAACCCGACGGCGCCTTGAACTTCTGGCCGCCCATCGCCGCGATGACCTTGTCGACGTCGGTGCTCTTGGCCTTCTCGACCGCCTGCTTCCACATGTAGATGCCGATGTAGGTGGCTTCCATCGGGTCGTTGGTGACGACGGTGTCGGCCTTCGGCAGGTTGTTCTTCTTCGCCCAGCCCTGGTAGGCCTTGATGAAGGCGGCGTTGGTCGGGTTCTTGATTGACTGGAAGTAGTTCCACGCGGCGAGGTGGCCCACCAGCGGCTTGGTATCGACGCCGCGGAGTTCCTCTTCACCCACCGAGAAGGCCACCACCGGCACATCGGTCGCCTTCAGGCCGGCGTTGCCGAGTTCCTTGTAGAAGGGCACGTTGGAGTCACCGTTGATCGTCGATACCACGGCGGTCTTCTTACCCTCGGAGGCGAACTTCTTGATCTTGGCGATGATGGTCTGATAGTCGGAGTGCCCGAAGGGGGTGTACTCCTCCATGATGTCTTCGTCCTTCACGCCCTTGCTCTTCAGGAAGGCGCGCAGGATCTTGTTGGTGGTGCGCGGGTACACATAGTCGGTACCCAGCAGCACGAAGCGCTTGGCCTCGCCGCCGTCCTTGCTCATCAGGTATTCCACCGCCGGGATCGCCTGCTGGTTGGGCGCGGCACCGGTGTAGAACACGTTCTTCTCCAGCTCTTCACCCTCGTACTGCACCGGGTAGAACAAGAGGCCATTGAGTTCCTTGTAGACCGGCAGTACCGACTTGCGCGACACCGAAGTCCAGCAACCGAAGGTCACGGCGACCTTGTCCTTCGACAACAGCTGACGCGCTTTCTCGGCGAACAGCGGCCAGTTCGAGGCCGGGTCAACGACGACCGGTTCAAGCTTCTTGCCCAGCACGCCGCCCTTGGCGTTGATCTCTTCGATCGCCATCAGCGCGGTTTCCTTCAGCGCCGTTTCCGAGATGGCCATCGTGCCGGAAAGCGAATGCAGGATGCCGACCTTGATCGTGTCGGCCGCCTGCGCGGCCAGCGAAGTGAAACCGCACACGGCGAGCGCGGCGGACATTGCAGTCATTTTCACGAAATTGCGACGGGTGCTCATGGACGCTCTTCCTCGAATCAGTTGGGGTCACGGGGTCAGTGGGATGCTGCGGTGCCACATTAGGGCCGCGCCCCGGATCGAGGAATACGTCAGATTGCGTAGGTCACGTGCGCTTCGTGCTTGGCGGCGCGCGGATTCGGTCGGCCGTCGAAGAAATCTCATGCCCAGCGTGACTGCCTACGCATGTAGGTCACGACGAGAGCCGTGGCCGGGTGCGCCAATGGCTAGCATCCCCGGAGCGCCGCGTAGCGGCGTGACCACAAAACAAATTTCAGGAGATGTTGGATGTATCTGAACAAACGGACTATCGCCCTGGCGCTGTCCTTCTTCGTGGCTCCCCTGTCGCATGCCGCGTGGAATGAGGTTGCGCTGGACATGGAGGGGATCCCGCAAGGAGGCTCGTTCAGCAGTGTTGTGATGAACAACGTTGGCGGCTTTGCGGTGTCCAACTATTCGGGCGAAGGCTACGTCTATGCCTACGAAACCTGGTCCAAGCTCAAAGGCAACGTGCAACAGCTCACTGGCATGAACGACGTCGGCCAGATCAGCGGTGATGTTGTTCAAGGTGCCTACAAGGGCGTCGTGTGGTCGTCCAGCGGCCCGCGCAAGGACATCGGGATCCTGCCGGGCTACGGCGACAGCTCCGCGCAGTCGATCAACAACGCCGGCGTGGTCGTCGGCGGCAGCGGCATGCAGGGTTGGGGGGCGAACTCCCAGGTCGGCGTTGCCGGCTCGGCCCCGAGCAAGGTCATTGCGGGGGATGAAGGCTCGGCCGCATGGGACATCAACAACCATGGCGTGATCACCGGTACCGCAGCCGTTGTTGGCGAGCCGGGCATGACGGGCGTCTATACGGCGAAGGATGGCGTGGTCAGCTATATCGCCAAGGACTCCTACCCGGGCGTGATCTACTACAACCGTTCGCGCATCAATGACGACGGCGATGTCAGCTACAACGCGATTTACTCGGGCGGCGACTTCTTCAATCAGAAGGCCTTCCTGCGCGAATCCACCGGCAACGTGCTGGCGCTGGGCGCGACGGGCTACAGCCATTCGCGTGCGTTCGACGTCAACGCGAGCGGTGATGTGCTGGGTACCGTTTGGAATGGTGATACTTGGGACAGCATCAGCAATTCCAGGCTCGTCCTCTGGCACAACGGTGTGAGCCAGTTCATCGGTGAGGAAGGCGTGTACGGTTCGCAGTGGCTCGTATCTGCACTGAACGACCAAGGCCAGGTGCTGACGACGCGCTACACCCCGGCGGGCCAATCGCTGGTGCTGTTGACGCCGGCCGTACCTGAGCCCTCCACCTGGGCGCTGATGCTGTGCGGTGTTGGCATGATGGGCGCGATCGCCCGTCGCCGTAGCCGGCTCGGCTAAGCATGACGGTGCCGGCGGCATGGCTGCCGGCTGACGGGCGCCCGCGCTATGCTGTGCGCCCGTCTCAAATCTGACCACGATGCAGCTCTCCATCGACTTTCAGCCCGGCTGGGCGCCTGCCGACCCTGACGACGCGTCGGCTCATCGCTTCCTCTTCCTGCGCGGCGCGCTGGTCGTGATTCGCGATGGCGATGTCGCGCGTCTGCCCGATGCGGCATATCGCGACCTGCCACTCGGGGAACTGCACTCGGTTGGCGTGCTCGATGGTCGCGCCTGTCACATGGGCGAACTGCTCGCACCCGACTTGCCGGAGGGGCTTGAAGCGGTGCCGCTGCGGCAGTTGTTCAACCTGCTGCCGGAAACGCTGCTGGCGGTCGCCGGTCGCGCGCAGCAGTTGCTCGATTTCGCGCGCAGCCATCGCTTCTGCGGCGCTTGCGGGCAAGCCAACGAATTGTTCGACGAGGGGCGTGCCAGGCGCTGTCCTGCGTGCGGGCAGGTGGCCTATCCGCGCCTCGCGCCAGCGATGATGGCGCTGATCAAGCGCGATGGCCCAAACGGGCGCGAACTTTTGCTCGCGCACGGTGCGCGCTTCCCCGGCGTGATCTACAGCGCGCTCGCCGGTTTTGTCGAACCGTCCGAATCGGTGGAGGACTGTTTGCATCGCGAGGTGTTCGAGGAAGTGGGCCTGCGGGTGAAGAACCTGCGCTACTTCGGCAGCCAGTGCTGGCCCTTCCCGCATTCGCTGATGATCGCCTTCGTGGCGGACTGGGCGAGTGGCGAGATCGTCGCGGATCCCGCGGAGATCCTTGATGCAGCGTGGTTCCCGATCGATGCGCTCCCCCCGCTGCCGCACCAGATCACGATTGCGCGTCGCCTGATCAACGCAACGATTGCAGAAGTCGCCCCCGATCACCCCGCGCTCAGTGTTTACGGCGCCGGCTGAGGGCTTAAGTCCGGCTTAATCCGGGCTCAGTCGGGCTTAAGGATCGCACTCGCAGAATGCAGCCATGCCTTCAGCGAGAAGGCACTTAACTCGAACACAAGGAGCCTGACCATGAAGAAGCTGATCCTGACCCTGAGCGCACTGACCTTTGCTGCTGGCGTGTTTGCCGCCGATGCACCGGCCGCGACCCAATCGGCCCCGGTTGCCAAGCCGGCTGCCGAGGCGAAGACGACCAAGTCGACCAAGCAGACCAAGCACCACGCGAAGAAGGCGCCGACCGCCGCCGCCGAGGCCAAGCCCGCCGCAACGCCGGAAGCCAAGCCGGCCAAGTAAGTACCCGCCGCTGCAAGGCAAAGGAGCCCCGGCCCGACCGGGGCTTTTTCATTGCTGCGCGACGCGCCGGGATGTGCTGAATATGGGCGCGAAACCCCCGCGGCGCAGGCCGCAATCAGCGTTGAGCCAGTCGAGCGGATCTGGCGGGCGCCTCGCGATGCCGCGAAACAGTCAGTGATTCAGACGCTTGCTAGCGGTGTTCGTGCGTCACTGGCGACTGAACCGTGTAGCCCTTGTCCTTGAGCATGTAACCGGCGGCGCCGCCAGCCGCTGCGCCGACGGCAAACGCGCAGCCCTGGAGCAAACAGAGCGTTGCGACGAGGGCGGTGATGAGGGTCGATCGGATTGCAGGCATCGTGAGTCCTCCTTCAACAACAACGGATTCACATCCACGCGGGCGTGAGCGGGCACCCACCCCGAGCTCCGGGCACCGCGCCCAACATGCGGTGCGGGCCGAGTAGCCTGCAAATTTGACTGCGGTTTGTCGCGAGTTGCTCCGTTACGCTTGAAAGCGACTGTAACGGGCCAGCGCTGCTGCGCCCTCAGGTGGAGGCGGCGCGTTGCGTGCCGCGCAGGCGGTTCATCGCGAGGGCCGCTGCCGCAGTGCGGGTTTCGACGCCCAACTTTTCGAAAACATGTTCGAGGTGTTTGTTTACGGTGCGCGGGCTGCTGCCGAGGATCTGCCCGATATCGGGGCTGGTCTTGCCCTGCGTGACCCAGTAAAGCACTTCCGCTTCGCGGGTGGTCAGCCGGAACGTGGCGATCAGTGCTTCGATCGCGGATGCGTCGTTTTCCTCCCGCAGTACGACCAACCATTCATCGTCGCCGGTCTGGTCGTGGAAGGTGGCGAGCAGCCGGCGGGCGCCGCTCGCGACGAGCAAGCTGCTGTGATCACGCCCCTCACGGCGCGCGCCCTCGGCTGCCGCGATCCATTCGAGCAGGCGCGCTGGCGTCTCATCGCGTTCGGTGCCGAAGTGGGCGTGCAGCAGTTCGCGTGCGAGCGGCGTCTGCCAGACCAGCTTGCCGTCGGCTGCGCGTACTGCCACCGTCGCCTGACCGAAGGCGTCGAGCGCGCTGCGCGCCTGTCGCATCTGGCGGGCGTTCTGCATGTGGGCGGCAATGCGGGCGAGTACCTCTTGCGGGCGGATCGGCTTCGTAACGTAATCCGCTCCACCGGCCGAGAAAGCGGCAACGACGTGTTCGGTCTCGGTGAGACCGGTCATGAACACGATCGGGATCGCCTGCGTCGCGAAGTCGGCTTTCAGCCGACGCGCCGTCTCGAATCCATCGATGCCGGGCATCAGCGCGTCGAGCAGAATCACATCGGGCAGGCTCTGGCGCGCGCGCATCAGTGCGTCGTGGCCATTGGTCGCGACCAGCACGGTGTAGCCGGCCTCGTCGAGCGCGTCGTGCAACAACGCGAGGTTGTCCGGTACGTCGTCGACGATCAGTACGACGCCAGGGCGATCAATGGCCGGCATGGGCGTCTCCGTGCTGCGCGCTGCGCGCCTTGCGAAGGATTTCGTGCATGGGTTCGAACTGGAATTGTCGTGCGAGGCCACGCATCACGCGGACGAATTCAACATAGCGTGCGTCTTGCGCCTCGAGTGTGGCCAGCGTATCGAGAATGCCGCGCAGGTAGCCGAGCGTGATGGCCGATTCCAGCGCGGTCAGCGTTGTGTCGTCCGGATAGTTCATCGGTGCCGGTGATGCAGCGGCGGAGGGAGATGGCCTTGGCGTCGAGTCCGCGCAGACCCATTCGAGCGTGAGCTTGTTCCCGATCCAGTCGAGCAGGTTCTGCACCCTCAGCGGCTTGACGAGGAAGTCCTCAGCCGGCAAACCGACGTCGTTCTCCAGGCCGCGGTCGAAGGCGTTTGCTGAGAGCACCGCGAGCTTCGCGTCGCATCCCTTTGCGCGCAGGCGACGCAGGGTCTCCCAGCCGTCGATGCCGGGCATCGCGAGATCCATGAAGATCAGATGCGGTTTGAAATCCGCCCAGCGTTCCAGGCACTCGTAACCGTTTGCGGCCTGCGCGAGCTCGAAACCCAGCGGTGCAAGGATGCTGGCGAGCAGTTCGCGGTCCACGCGCTCGTTGTCGACGATCAGAATCCGCTGCCGCACACCGACATATCCGACGCGCAGTTTGTCGGCACGTGCGCGCACTGCCTGCAGGCCGTGCACCTGTGGCACGAAGAGCCGAACGAGGAAGGTACTGCCGCTGCCCGGCGTGCTGCTCACCGAAAGCTCGCCGCCCATCAGGTCGGTCAGCATGCGCGTGATCGTGAGGCCCAGTCCGGTGCCGCCGGCGCCGCCCTGGCTCGCGGCGCGGCCACGTGCGAAGGGCTCGAAGATGTGTTCGATCTCGTCCGGCGCGATGCCGGGGCCGCTGTCGATGATTTCGCACAGCGCCATCTCGCGCTGGTAGCGCAGGCGGAAGCGCACCTCGCCGCGCGGGGTGAACTTGACCGCGTTGCCGAGCAGGTTGATCAGGATCTGGCGCAGCCGCTTCTCGTCGGCCCGCACCACCGGGGGCAGTTCGCCGAGTTGTTCGAAGTGGAAGGCGAGGCCCTTGTTGCGTGCTTGCAGCTCGAACATGCCGACGATCTGCGCAATGAAATCCGGGAAATCGAGCGGGCGGATGTCGAGCGTGAGCTTGCCGCCTTCGATGCGCGCGAGATCCAGCGTGCCTTCGATCAGCGACAGCAGATGGTCGCCGCTGCGCCGGATCACCGACACAGCCTGCCGCCGATGCGGCGGGATCGCCTCGTCGCCATCGAGGATCTGTGCGTAGCCGAGGATGCTGTTGAGCGGCGTGCGTAACTCGTGGCTGATCGCGGTGATGTGGCGGCTCTTCGCTAGGTTGGCTTGTTCGGCCACCTGTCGCGCCTTCTGCAGTTGCTCATCGGTGCGCTGGTGTGAGGCGATCTCCTGCATCAGCGCCGCGGTCTGGCGGTTGGATTCTTCCTGTGCCACCTGCCGGCTCTTGTGCGTCAGTACCATCCACCAGGCGACCACGCCGCTCACCAGCAGCAGCGCCGCGAAGGCTTTGATGAAGCTCTGCTGTAAGTGCGGCAGCAGGGCCGCATGCTGACTGCCGACGACGACCCACTCGTGGTAGTACAGCAGGCCCATCAGCAGCGCGAGGAAGGGCACGATGCCGGCCATCAGCAGCAGGTAGTGGCCGAGGCCGGTTTCCACGTATGGCAGTGCGGCGCGTGGCAACAGGCTGCGCAGCACGCCGTTCCATTGTGACGACAGGCGCGCATGCGGCTTGCACAAGTCGTTGCAGCGCGCATCGAGCGAGCAGCACAGCGAGCAGATCGGCCCCTGATAGGCGGGGCAGTGTGCGGTGTCGTCCGATTCGTACTCGCGATCGCAGATGCAGCAGCGATGCGCGCCGGCCCGCCGCGGTTCCGCCTTGCGCGCGAGGTAGTACTTGCCGCCGGTTGCCCACGCGATCAGCGGCGAGCACACCATCGCCGTGCCGATCGCAATAAAGGAGGCGAAGGGTTGCAGGGCGGGGCCGAGCAGCCCGACCCACGCCGATATGCTCAGCGCCGATGCGATCGCCATGCTGCCGACGCCGACGGGGTTGATGTCGTACAGGTGGCTACGTTTGAACTCGATACCGGGCGGCGACAGGCCGAGCGGCTTGTTGATCACCAGATCCGCCACCACCGCCATCATCCAGCTGATCGCGATGTTGGAATACAGCCCCAGCACTTGCCCCAGCGCCTGAAAGACGTTCAGCTCCATGAGCATCAGCGCGATCAGCGTGTTGAACACCATCCACACCACGCGGCCGGGGTGGCTGTGCGTCAGCCGCGCGAAGAAGTTGGACCATGCAAGCGAGCCGGCGTAGGCGTTGGTGACGTTGATCTTCAACTGCGAGATCACCACGAACAGCACCGTTGCCCACAAGGCCCAGCCCGGCGCGCTGAATACATGCGAGAAGCCGATCAGGTACATCTGGTTCGGGTCGACCGCCTTGTCGGCGGGCACTGCGTTGCGTAGCGCGAGCCAGGCCAGCAGCGCGCCGCCCAGCATCTTCGCGACACCCAGCACCACCCAGCCTGGCCCGCCGACGATCACGCCGGCGAGCCAGCGTGTGCGGTTGACTGCGGTGCGCTCGGGCATGAAGCGCAGGTAGTCCGCCTGCTCGCCCATCTGCGTGATCAGCGCAATGCCCACGGTCAGCGCCGCGCCGAACAGCGGCACGCTGAAGCTGCCGCCACGGCCATCGACCCCCGCGTAGCTCACCAGCCCAGCCAGCACGGTGGGCTCCTGCCACAACACGAACACGAAGGGCAGCGCCAGCATCAGCAGCCACAGCGGCTGCGTCAGCGTCTGCAAGCGGCTGATGGTCGTCACGCCGTGCGTCACCAGTGGAATCACCACCAGCGCGCACAACACATAGCCCCACGCGGGCGGAATGCCGAAGGCCATCTCCAGCGCGTAGGCCATGATCGCCGCTTCGAGCGCGAAGAAGATGAAGGTGAAGGAGGCGTAGATCAGCGAAGTGATCGTCGAGCCGATGTAGCCGAAGCCTGCACCACGCGTGAGCAGATCCATGTCCAGCCCGTGGCGGGCGGCGTAGAAACTGATCGGCAAGCCGGCCAGGAAGATGATCAGGCCGGTCGCGATGATCGCAAACAGTGCATTGATGAAGCCCGCCTGCACCAACATGGTGGCCCCGACCGCTTCAAGCACCAAAAAGGATGCAACGCCGAACGCCGTGTTCGCCACCCGCAGCTCGCTCCAGCGGCGGAAGCTGCGTGGCGTGAAGCGCAGCGCATAGTCCTCCATCGTCTCGCGCGCGACCCAGCTGTTGTAGTCGCGGCGGATTTTGATGACCCGTTGGACGGGGGCGGAGTTGGCTGTGTCTTGGTTGGTTTCGGGTGGCATGGCGCGGGATGACTAGCAAGCGGCGCGCCGGGCTTGTTTTGGTACTTCGTGTCGCGACGCTCAACGCTTCGGCTTGCGATCGGCCGTGTCGCGTTGCGGTCGTTTGTCCGCTGAAGCCGGGTCCCGCCCCGGCGGGCGGGTTCCTTTCTTGTGCCGACAAGAAAGGAACCAAAGAAGCGGCCCCCGCTTCAACGCCGCGCGCTTCGCGCACGGTCCCCTGCGCTGCTCGAAGCATCGGGTGTCTGCGCAACTCGCCCTCGCTGCGCTCGGTGCTCGAACAGTGCTCGCCACCGCCGCACTGCGCGCGTCGGACCCTGATGCATCTGCGCTGCTCGGCGTTTCAGAGGGGGAAGAAAAGCGTCGACGATCAGCCGTTGCAACTTCTCAGTGCGCGAAAACTGCGATGGTTCTGACTTTGGGTCCCGTCGAGAGCGCCAAGTAGCGGAGCGCGACCGGGAAGAAGGCCGAGGACTGTCTGAGCACCGAGCGCAGCGAGGGCGAGTTCCGCAGGCCCCCGGTTGCGCGAGCAACGCAGGGAAGTCAGGCGCTATGCGCCTGACCGCGAACGCCGGGCGGCACTCTTTGCTTACTTTCTGGTGCTGTTGCCAGAAAGTAAGACGCCCGCCGGGGCGGGACCCGGCTTGAATGGGAAAGCTGTACGCAAGTCCGTCGTGCATCGCGAGCCCTAGCTGGAACGTTGGGTTCAGCGACACTCAACACAACTATGCAAATTTCGCTACATCTGATTGATCGACGGCTATGGTGGTGGTCGTCGCCCGTGATAAAACCACCCTCTGCACAACTCGCATGGAGGATTTTCCGTGGACGTTATTGACCAATTGCGGCTGCTTGCTTCGCGTATTTCAACCACCAAGTCAATGATCCAGACCGAAGAGGCGACGAAGAACGCGATGGTTATGCCGTTCATTCAGATCCTCGGCTACAACGTCTTCGATCCCTTGGAAGTCACTCCGGAGCTTGTGGCAGATGTAGGCTCCAAAAAAGGCGAGAAAGTCGACTATGCAATCCTGCGAGACGGGAAACCGATCATTCTCTTTGAGTGCAAGAAGGCCGGTGCGGAACTCAATATCAATCACGCGGGGCAACTGTTCCGATATTTCCATGTGACGGAGGCTCGCTTTGGCGTCCTAACAAATGGCTTGGTCTATCGATTCTTCACTGACCTCGAACAGCCTAACAAGATGGATGAGAAGCCCTTCTTCGAGTTCAATATTCTGGACTTCAAGGAGCGAGATGTTGAGGAACTCAAGAAGTTCGCAAAGGCGGCTTTCGATCTCGACACTATTCTTACAACCGCAAATGAGCTGAAGTACACGCGAGCTATTCAAACGCGACTATCTGAATGGATGGCTGCTCCATCCGAAGATTTCGTGCGTTTGGTGTCATCCGATCTGCTTGGCAGTCGGCGGTTTACGCCGGCCGTGAAAGACCAGTTCACGTTGATTACGAAACGTGCGTTCGAGCAGTTGATAGGTGAACGCATCAATGAACGCTTAAAGGGAGCGATGGCCCCGGAGTCGATCTCAGTGCCGGATCCGGTTCCTGCAAGTACCGGTCAGGAGGCTACGGCACCGGCAGCGCCTGCTTCAAACGCGGAACCCGCTATCGTTACTAGTCCTGAAGAGGTTGAGGGGTTCCATATCGTTCGAGCAATTCTGCGCACGTTGGTGGCCTCCAAGCGAATCGTCATGAGAGACGCACAGAGCTATTGCGCCATTCTGCTTGATGACAACAATCGCAAGCCGATCTGCCGTCTGAGGTTCAACAACACCCAGAAGCTGCGTTTGGGCGTCTTTAGCGAGAGCAAGGAGGAGGTGCTGCATTCACTTGAAACAGTGGATGACATCTATCTCTATGCCGAACAGCTAAAGGCGACAGCCGCTACGTACTTAACGCCAGCAGGCGACTGACGCTTGTCTTTAGCGGGCTTGTTGCAACTCAGTCATGGGTGCCCGCGAACTCCGGCCACGACGGAAGTAGATGCTCGGTTCCGCGGCGGGTTGCGTTAGTCGTAACCCGCCATCTGCTCGACCGATCAGACCACCTCATCCAAAAGAATCGCCACCGTCAGCAGGTGCGCGCTATTAAGGCAAGTCGCCAACGGCACATCATGCACATCACACACTCGCATCAAGGCCGCGATGTCGGGTTCGTGCGGCTGTGCCGTCAGCGGGTCGCGCAGGAAGATCACGAGGTCGATGCGGCCTTCGGCAACCATGGCGCCGATCTGCTGGTCGCCGCCCAAGGGGCCGCTGAGCAGGCCGTGGACGGCGAGACCGGTTTCGTCGCGGATGCGGCGGCTGGTGGTGCCGGTGCCGAGCAGCTTGCAGCGTTCAAGCCGGTCTCGGTGGGTTTTGGCGAAGGCGACGATCTGGTCTTTTTTGCCGTCGTGGGCGATCAGGGCGACTGTTTTCATTACGCGTGGTCTCGTTTTCTTGTGTGTGTTCAGCCGGCGCGGACATCGCTCCACGCGGCGCCGGTGAGGGTGGCGAGCTGCGTGGGGGCGAGGGGGAAGACGGAGAAGGGCGTGCCGGCAGCCGCCCAGACCGTGGTGAACCGTTGCAGATCGGTGTCGAGCAGCAGGCGTACCGGCTGCGCGTGGCCCAGCGGTGCGACGCCGCCGATGGCGTAGCCGGTGGCGCTGCGCACGAAGTCGGCGTCGGCGCGCTTGAGCTTTTCGCCCACCAGCGCGGCGACCTTGTCTTCGCTGACGCGGTTATCGCCGCTCGCCACGACCACGATTGCCTGCCCGCTGTGCGCGCCCCGGAAGACGATCGACTTGGCGATCTCCGCGACGCTGCAACCGATCGCCGCGGCGGCTTCGGCCGAGGTGCGCGTGGGTTGGTCGAACTCGACGACCTTCACATCAAGGCCGCTGTCGTGCAGCAGTTGCTGGGTGCGCAGTGCGGTGGGGTGACTGGCGGGGTTCATCTATAGGGCGTAACAAGCATCGGGGCGGGGCCGGATACAAAAAGGGCCACGCTTGCGGCGTGGCCCTTGGTGCTTAGCGCTTGAGCTGCGAGAGGTCGCGCACGGCGCCGGTGTCCGCGCTGGTGGTCATCGCTGCGTAGGCCTGCAGCGCCTGCGAGACGTGGCGGACACGCGAGGCGGGCTTCCAGGCCTTGTCGCCGCGTGCTTCCATTGCGGCCTCACGGCGCACCAGTTCTTCGTCGCTCACGGCGAGGTGGATGCGGCGGTTCGGGATGTCGATCTCGATCGTGTCGCCGTCCTGCACCAGGCCGATCGCGCCGCCCATCGCCGCTTCCGGCGAGGCGTGACCGATCGAGAGGCCGGAGGTGCCGCCGGAGAAGCGGCCATCGGTCAGCAGTGCGCATTGCTTGCCCAGGCCACGGCTCTTCAGGTAGCTGGTGGGGTAGAGCATCTCCTGCATGCCGGGGCCACCCTTGGGGCCTTCGTAGCGGATCACGACGACATGGCCGGCCTGCACCTTCTCGGACAGGATGCCTTCGACGGCGTCTTCCTGGCTTTCGAACACGATCGCCTTGCCGGTGAACTTCCAGATCGACTCATCGACGCCGGCCGTCTTCACGATGCAGCCCTTTTCGGCGATGTTGCCGGTCAGCACGGCGAGGCCACCGTCCTTCGAGTAGGCGTGCTCCACATCGCGGATGCAGCCGGCCGTGCGGTCCAGATCCAGCTCGGGGAAGCGCTTGTCCTGGCTAAAGGCGACCTGGGTCGGCACGCCGCCGGGCGCAGCCATGTAGAAGTTGAAGATGTCCTGGCTGTGGGCGTGCATCACGTCCCAGGTGTCGAGCGCGCCGCCTAGCGTCTTGCTGTGCACCGTGTGGCATTCGCGGTGCAGCAGGCCGCCGCGCGCGAGTTCACCGAGGATGCCCATCACGCCGCCGGCGCGATGCACATCTTCGATGTGGTACTTGTCGGTCATCGGCGCGACCTTGCACAGGCAGGGCACCTTGCGCGACATGCGGTCGATGTCCTTCATCGTGAAGTTCACCTGCGCTTCGTGCGCGGCCGCCAGCAGATGCAGCACGGTGTTGGTGGAGCCGCCCATCGCAACATCCAGCGCGACGGCGTTCTCAAAGGCCTCGAAGGTCGCGATCGAGCGCGGCAGCACCGAGGCGTCGTCCTGCTCGTAGTAGCGCTTGCACAACTCCACCGCGAGGCGGCCGGCGCGCAGGAAGAGTTGCTTGCGATCGGCGTGCGTGGCGACGATCGTGCCGTTGCCCGGCAGCGAAAGGCCCAGCGCTTCGGTGAGGCAGTTCATCGAGTTGGCGGTGAACATGCCGGAGCACGAGCCGCAGGTCGGGCAGGCCGAGCGTTCGACTTCGTCGACCTCGGCGTCGCTGATTGC
Source organism: uncultured Uliginosibacterium sp. (assembly GCA_945957295.1). Classification (GTDB taxonomy): domain Bacteria; phylum Pseudomonadota; class Gammaproteobacteria; order Burkholderiales; family Rhodocyclaceae; genus Niveibacterium. The sequence continues at coordinate 6,323 of CAMFLH010000016.1, read as the reverse complement.
CTTGTCGGCCGCCTTCACCATCGCGTCGACCAGATCGAGCTTGATGATCTTCTGGCCCGCGGGGTCTGCCACGGTCACCTTGCCAGCCTCCATCGGGCCGCCGGAGACGAACACGGTGGGGATGTTCAGCCGCAGCGCGGCCATCAGCATCCCCGGGGTGATCTTGTCGCAGTTGCTGATGCACACCAGCGCGTCGGCGCAGTGCGCGTTGGCCATGTATTCGACCGAGTCGGCGATCAGCTCGCGGCTCGGCAGCGAGTACAGCATGCCGCCATGGCCCATCGCGATGCCGTCGTCCACCGCGATGGTGTTGAATTCCTTGGCGATGCCGCCCGCCGCTTCGATCTCGCGTGCGACCAGCTGGCCCATATCCTTCAGGTGCACATGGCCGGGCACGAACTGCGTGAAGCTGTTGGCGATCGCGATGATCGGCTTGCCGAAGTCGCCATCCTTCATGCCGGTGGCGCGCCAAAGGGCGCGTGCGCCGGCCATGTTGCGGCCGTGGGTGGACGTACGGGAACGGTACTCGGGCATGGTGCTCACTCCAGGAAATGGCGCCGTCGGCGCCCGGCGACGCTGTTTGTCACAGCGGCACCGATACAATTCAGCTTTTCCGGAACGCGGGGCCGGCGCGGTGGATTGCGCAGCTAGGGGCTGATGAGCCCCTGCACGACAACCCGGACCGCCCGGAAGCCAGAGGTGGGTTGCACCGCCTCGCATCCGACCTAAAAGATTAATTCTAGCGAAACTGGAAGCCCGTCAATGCTTGTTCATCCGCAGTTCGACCCGATTGCTGTCTCGCTCGGCCCGCTGGCCGTGCGTTGGTACGGCCTGATGTACCTGGTCGCGTTCATGCTTTTCGTCACGCTTGGCAAGTGGCGCGCCAAGCACGGGCCCATCAAGGGCTGGGTCGAAAAGGATCTCGACGACCTGCTGTTCTGGGGGGTACTGGGTGTGGTGTTGGGCGGCCGCCTGGGCTATGTGCTGTTCTACAAACCGGCTTACTACCTCGGGCATCCGGCCGAAATCCTCGCCGTTTGGCAGGGCGGCATGAGTTTCCACGGTGGCTTCCTTGGCGTGCTGGTCGCACTGTGGTTCTTCGGTCGCAAGACCGGGCGCAGCTTCCTGCAGGTGGGCGATTTCGTCGCGCCGCTGGTGCCGCTGGGCCTGGCGGCCGGCCGCATGGGCAATTTCATCAACGGTGAGCTGTGGGGCCGCATCACCTCGCCGGACGCCTGGTGGGCGATGGTGTTCCCGCAAGCGGCGAACGAAGACCGCGCCGCCGCGCTGCTGGACCCGGCGCTGATGACGCAGCTCGCGCAGTACGGCGGTTTGCCGCGTCACGCCTCGCAGCTCTACCAGTTCGCGCTGGAGGGCGTGTGCCTCTTCGTGATCCTGTGGCTGCTCTCGCGCAAGTCGCGCCCGGTGGGCTTCATGGGTGCGAGCTTCCTGATCGGCTATGGCTGCTTCCGCTTCATCGCCGAATTCGCGCGCCAGCCGGACGACTTCCTCGGTCTGCTCGCAGGGCAGCTGTCGATGGGGCAGTGGCTCTCGCTGCCGATGATCCTGATCGGCGGCGCCGTGATGGCGCTGAGCCTGAAGGGCAAGCTGCGCTGAAAACAGAAACGGGGGCCGCGGCCCCCGTTATTTTTGCCTGCGGCGAACTCAGTTCAGATCGTCGTAGCGGTAGTACTTGGTACCTTTCGCAGTAAGCTCCAGCGCCAAGCCGTCACCCTGGATCTGGTAGAGCCACACGCCGTCGGACACGGTGAAGGCACCCGCGTAGGCCGTACCGTTCTTGTTGTATTGCGCGGTCGCGTTAGCTTGGGCGGACGTCTCGAAGCTGCCGGACATGAACTTCTTCAGTTTCGCGTCGTCGCGGAACACCCAGACCAGCGAGAACTTCTTGGCGCCCATGCCGAGCCCGGCTTGCACCTCAACCATCTTCATGAAGAGCTCCTTGCCTGCTTTGTCGTAGGCAATGCCTTTGCCCGAGCCTCCGCCGGCGACGAGGATCTTCATGCCGAAGTTGTTCATCACGGCGTAGCCAGCCGATTTGGCGATCAGCGACTTCGCCGATGGTTGCTTCTTGTAGAGCTTGTTCAGCGTTGCCTTCACGTCCTTACGGATCTCCGCGCGTTCCTTGCTCTTTTCCTTTGCGCTCATGGCCGCCGAAGCGAAGGCCGGCGCAAGCGCGAGAAGCAGCGCGAGCGCGCCGCCGATGAGCCGTGCATGCATGGTGTTCCTCCCCCTTTGTGGTGCCGCGGAACGTCGATCTTGCGCTCGATGGACACCTGGCTTTTGACGCCGGTCAGGGCTGTCGGCAGGGTTTCGGCCGGAATTGGCATCGCCGCGCGACAAGGGCTTGTGTGTGCCAATGTATCTTTATGTCGCAATTGCCATACATAGGCGCGAGGGCGACGGTAAGCTCGCGGGACTTTTCGTCTTGCTTTGCCACGGAATTCCGAAATGATGGCCCGCCCCGGAGTGTTTCGCATGTCGCGTTTTGTTGCCTTCTTCGCCGTTGTGCTGTTCGGCGCAACGCTGAGCGCCTGCAGTCCCAACAAGCATGAATCGGCCGAGGCCGCCAAGAAGGCCGCCGCACAGCCGCTGCTGCTGGCGCCGGAAGACGTTCGCCGCGTCGACAGCGCGCTGAACGCCGGCGGCCCGGTGCTGACCGGCTCGCTACAACCCGAGCGCCGCGCCGATCTGCGCGCTGAGGTGTCGACCACCGTGCTACAGGTACTGCGCGACAACGGCGACGTGGTGCGCAAGGGCGATCTGCTGGTGCGCATGGACGACACCGCGATCCGCGACAGCTTGTCGTCGGCCGAGGAAGCCGCGCGTGCCGCCGAGCGTTCGCTCGATCAGTCCGAGCGTCAGTTCAAGCGTCTTACCACGCTGCAAGGGCAGGGCATGAGTTCGACGCAGTCGGTGGAAGACGCCGAGGCGCGCCGCAATCAGGCGCAGAGCGACTTGGCCGCGGCCCGTGCGCGGGTGGTGGCAGCGCGGCAGCAGCTGCAGCGCACCGAAGTGCGAGCCCCCTTCGACGGCGTGATCAGCGACCGGAAGGTCTCGGCCGGCGACACCGCGCAGGTCGGCAAGGAACTGCTCAAGGTGATCGACCCCGCCAGCATGCGCTTCGAAGGCCTGGTGTCGGTGGAGCGCGTCGCCGAACTCAAGGCCGGCCAGGCGGTGCACTTCCGTGTCGCCGGCGCCAGCCAGGCGGCGTTCTCCGGCCGGGTGCAGCACATCGCACCGAGCGCGGATGAAGTAACCCGCCAGGTCTCGGTGCGTGTGGCGGTGGAAGGGGATGTGCCGCGGGTTGCTGGCCTCTATGCCGAAGGGCAGGTCGTTACGACGAGCGACATGGTGCCGATGCTGCCGGAAGCCTCACTGACGCGCGAGGGCGAGCATACCTACGCCTGGCGCGTGGCCGGCGGCAAGCTCGCGAAGGTGGCGCTAAAACTGGGCGAACGCGATGCACGCAGTGGCATGTGGGTGGTGCGTGCTGGCGTCGCGGCGGGCGACGAAGTGCTGCGCGCGCCGAGCACCGGCCTCGTCGACGGCCAGCCGGTCGAACGCGTCGTGCTGAAGCCCAAGCAGTAAGCCATCGCGCCCCTCATACATAGAGCCGAACAGCCATGTTCCTGTCCGATTTCAGTATCCGCCGCCCGATTGCGATGGTGGTGATCATCCTGGCCCTGATGTTCGCGGGCCTTCTTGCCCTCAACAAATTGCGCGTGAACCAGATCCCGGATGTGCAGCCGCCGGTGCTGGTAGTGAATATCGCCTACCCCGGCGCCTCACCCGATTCGGTCGAGCGCGAGGTCATCAACCGCGTCGAGAAGGCCCTGCAGAGCATCACCGGCATCGACGAAGTGCGCTCCACCGCGGCCGAGGGCAACGCGACGATCGTGCTGATCTTCAAGTTCAGCAAGAACCTGATCGAAGCGGCCGACGAGGTGCGCAACGCAATCGCGTCGGTGCGCTACAAGCTGCCGGTGGAAATGCGTGAGCCGGTGCTCGAACGGGTCGACCCCTCGGCCGAACCGATCATGCAACTCGCGCTGTCGTCCTCGGCAATGAGCCATGCGGAACTCTCGCGCTTGGCGGAAGACCAGCTGGCCGATCGCTTCCGTTCGATTCCGGGTGTATCGGTGGTCGAAGTGCATGGTTCGCTGAAGCGCGAACTGTCGGTGCTGCTGCATGCCGAGAAGCTGCGCGCGTTCAATATTTCGGTGGCCGAAGTGGTGGCCGCGCTGCGAACGCAGAACGCCACCGCGCCGGTTGGCAAGGTGCGCGGCGAACTGCAGGACCAGAGCATCCGGCTGGTCGGCCGAATCGAACGGCCGGCGGAGTTCGAGCAGATCGTCGTGCAACGCCGCGGCGAACAGGTCGTGCGCCTGGGGCAGCTCGCAACGGTGCGCGATGGTTTTGCCGAAATCGATACGCAATCTGTACGTAACGGTCAGCCCAACGTGGGCATCTCGGTGATGCGTTCGCGCGATTCTTCGACCGTGGCGATCGCGAATCAGGTGCGCAAGCTGGTCGAAACGATCGGCAAGGAGTTGCCGAAAGGCACCACGCTGGTCGTTACGCGCGACGGTGGCGAAGAGGCGCAGGACAGCCTTAACAACGTGGTGCACGCCCTGATCTTCGGCGCCGGGCTCACCGTGCTGGTGGTGTACGCCTTCCTGAATTCCTGGCGCTCGACGCTGATCACTGCGCTGTCGCTGCCGACCTCGGTGATCGCGGCATTCATCGCGGTGTGGCTGTGCGGCTTCTCGCTGAACTTCATGAGCCTTTTGGGGCTGTCGCTGGCGATCGGGGTGCTGATCGATGATGCGATTGTGGTGCGAGAGAACATCGTGCGGCACATGGAGGCAGGCGAAGACCGCATGACGGCGGCGCTGCGCGGCACGGCCGAAATCGGCCCTGCGGTGGCGGCGACGACCTTCTCCATCGTCGCAGTGTTCGTACCGGTGGCCTTCATGCAAGGCATGTCGGGCGAGTGGTTCCGCCCCTTCGGCCTCACCGTCGTTACGTCGGTGCTGGTGAGCCTGTTCATCAGCTTCACACTGGACCCGATGCTGTCGGCCTACTGGGGCGACCCGGCCGGGCATCACCTCGCGGAAAAGCGCGGGCTGGGCAAGAAGCTGGCGGTGTTCAACGCCTGGTTCGATCGTCAGTCGGAACGCTACGGCCGCATCGTGGCCTGGGCGCTGCACCACCGTGCCTGGATGTTCGCCTTCGCGGCGGCAAGCTTTGTGCTGGCGATCGTGCTGCAGATAACGCTGGGCGGTTCGAGCTTCCTGCCTGCGTCCGATAACCCGGTGATTGCGGTGGATGTGCGCACGCCGGCATCGAGCAGCCTGGAGTACTCGCGCCGCAAGCTGGAGAGTGCCGCCACGCTGGCGCACACGATCAAGGAAACGACGGCGACCAACACCCAGGTGCGCCCGGACGGCGGCCGCATCTATGTGGATATCGGCAAGAGCTCGACCCGCAAGCGTTCGGCGCAGGAGATCGCGAGCGAACTGCGCGTGAAGCTCAAGCGCCTGGTCGGTGCGGAGTATGTGGTGCTGGACGATCTGTCGAACGGCGCACAGAAACCGGTGCAGATCCGTTTTCATGGCACCGATGCACGCCGGCTGCAGGAGATCACCAGCGACTTCATGGCGCGCTTGCGCCAGGTGCCGGGCGCGGTGGATGTCGGTCTGTCTGAACAGGACCCGCAGGACGAACTCCGAATCGAACTGGACCGAGGCCTGGCCAACGCACTGGGCATCTCGGCCAACGACGCGGCGCAGGCGCTGCGCGTGGCCTTCGCTGGGGTCGAGGTCGGCGACTGGGTGGACCCGGCCGGCGAGACGCGCGACGTATCGGTGCGGCTCGCACCGGAGGACCGGATCGACGCCGGCAACATCGAACGGCTGCCGATTGCCGTGGCCGGCAGCGGTGCGGTGGTGCCACTCGACCAGATTGCGACGATCACGACCGGCAAGGGCCCGTCGAAGATTCAGCATATCGACGGCAAGCGCATGGTCACCGTGTCGGCCAACGCGCAGGGGCGCTCCTCCGGCGAAGTGACGGCGGACGCGATGAAGCTCGCGCAGGCGATCCAGTTCCCGCCCGGCTTCGGGCTTGAGCTGGGCGGCGCATCGAAGGACCAGCAGGAAGTGTTCGGTGCCATGCTGATCGCGCTGGTGTCGGGTGTCGGCATGATGTACTTCGTGCTGGTGATCCAGTTCGGCTCCTTCACCGCGCCGCTGCCGGTGATGCTGTCGCTGCCGCTGTCGTTGATCGGCGTGGTGCTGGCC
>CAMFLH010000015.1 GCA_945957295.1 uncultured Uliginosibacterium sp. | reverse complement strand
GGCGGAGATGGCGTCCACGGGCGTTTGGCGGGGGGTCAGGGTAACGCGTGATTATAGCTGGCACCCGAGGGCTTTCGGAGCGCCCGTCGCACTGCACTTATGGTGCCGATACGCATCACGGCAAACCACTCGCAAGCCACTGATCAAAAAGAATTTAATTGGACCCAGCGCAGCAAGCTTGAGTGGCGCAGCAACTGCCCTCGCGCGCGTTCATCCGCATGGCATGGGAAATTGTCCCGTTCGACCCTGAAAACCGCCTTCGACACCCCGCATCCGCCCAAGCAATCGGACGAAGAACAGCGTTCAGAGTCGCGCCGAACGGCCGCCATCCACTGCAAGAATCTGGCCGGTGACATAGGGCGCGTCGAGCATCAGGAAACGTACCGCGCCGGCAATATCCTGCGGCGAGCCGACACGCTGCAGCAGCGTGTGCCGGACAATCGCCTCGCGTTCATCAGGCGGGAACTGGCCGTCTTCCGGCCACTCGATCGCGCCGGGCGAGACGCCGTTGACCCGCACCCGCGGCGCAAGCTCGATCGCCAGCGCACGTGTGAGTCCTAACAGACCCGCCTTCGCCGCGGAATAGGCGGGGTAGCCCGCAAGCGGGCGCTCGGCATGGATATCGACAATGTTGACGATCGCACCGCCGGCTTCGCGCAGAGCGGGTGCCGCGGCCTGCGACAGGAACAAGGGCGCACGCAGGTTGGAGCCCGAGAGGTCGTCCCACTGGGCAGCGGTCAGTGTGCCGACCGGGGTGGGGAAAAAGCTTGAGGCGTTGTTGACCAAGCCATCGAGCCGCCCGAAGCGGGCCGTCACGCCCTCGACAAGACCGGATAACGCATCGAGGTTCAGCAAATCGGCCTGCAGCACCGCGGTCGTGCCCGGCCGTGCTGCTTCAAGCGAGGCTGCCAGCCCATCGGCCTCGGTGCGCGAACCCCGGCAATGGATCGCCACGCTGCAACCCGCGGCGTGCAGCGTCCGAGCAATGCAAGCGCCAACACGGCGCGCGGCGCCGGTGATAAGGATCACTTTCTCGGGATGGGTCATCACATCGTCTCGTCAGTCAGTGGCCGTATCCGCCGATCCGGCGCTGACACAAGCCCAGGCTTCCCACAGCAACTGCGGATCGTCCGCGCGCAAGCGCTGCGGATCGGACAGCAGCCGGCGGAAGCCTCGCGCACCGGGCAATCCATTCGCAAGGCCGAGCACATGCCGCACGATCGCGCGGACGGAGGTGCCCTGCGCCTTCTCGCGCTCGCAGTAGCTGACCAGCGCGGCGATGACATGTTCCCGCGAGGGCGCCCATTCCGGCGTAAACAGCGCGCGCTCCCACTCGGTCAGCGCCCACGGGTTCTGGTAGGCCTCACGGCCGATCATTACGCCATCGACGTGCTTGAGCTGGACTTCGATCTGCTCGGTGCTGGCGAGCCCGCCGTTTACCAGGATCTCGAACTGCGGGAACTCCTGCTTGAGTCGATGCGCGAACTCGTAGCGCAGCGGCGGGATCTCGCGATTTTCCTTCGGCGACAAGCCCTTCAGCCAAGCGTTGCGGGCGTGGACGATGAAGGTAGTGACCCCTGCCTCGGCCACGGTGCCGACGAAGTCGCGCACGAACGCGTAGTCCTCGATGCGATCGATGCCGATGCGGTGCTTGACGGTGATCGGCACCGAGACGGTGTCGCGCATCGCACGGCAGCCGTCGCGCACCAGCGCCGGTTCGGCCATCAGGCAGGCACCGAAAGCCCCGTTCTGCACCCGTTCTGAAGGGCAACCGCAGTTCAGGTTGATCTCGTCATAGCCCCACTGCTCGCCCAGCTTTGCAGCATGCGCCAGCGCCGCCGGGTCGGAGCCGCCGAGTTGCAGTGCAACCGGGTGTTCCTCGCCATGAAAGCGAAGATGGCGCTCGACATCGCCGTAATGCAAGGCGCCGGTCGTCACCATCTCGGTGTACAGCCAGGCGTGCGGCGCCAGCAGGCGGTGGAAGTAGCGGCAGTGCCGGTCGGTCCAGTCGAGCATCGGCGCGACGGAGAGGCGGCGCGGCGGAAGAGCATGTGCAGCGTGTTTCATGCGTCGAATTTTAGGGCAGTTCCGATGGGCTGCGCCGAACACCGCCCGGACCCGAGGCGTTGCTTGCCCGGGATGGCAATCCAAACAGTCGCCGCGGGGTCGGGTGTTCTTGTGTAAGCCGTGAATTAACCATTCAAGGACGAGGGTTACTCGCCGTAGACATGGGCTCGATACCTCGCAAGCCCAACAGGCCAAGCCGAGTCAAGGAGGCCACAGCATGCTCTCGCAGGCAACCCGAAGTCTCCATGGCCGAATCCGTGGTCTGATCGTCCTGATGCTCGTGGTCGCGACCGGCGGTTTCGTCGCGATGGCCGTCGTCCAGGCCCGCCACGATGCGCTGGCCCAGATCGACACCAAATTGCAGACCGCGGCTGCGGCCTATGTCCAGGTGCTAGGTGGGCGCTTCCATGACGCGCTGCCGGACGACTCGGCGGTAGACGGGAAGGCTGCGCGCGAGTTGAGCCTGCGCATCACCGATCTGGCCTCCGCGCTAGGCGTGCCCTTCCTATACAGCATCATGGAACGCAACGGCACCCTGGTGTTCACGCAGAGCTCGCTCTCGCCCAAGGAGGTTTCCGACGGCAAGACGCACGGGCAGTACATGAAGATGGATCCGGGGCCGCTGTACGATGCCGCGCAGGAGGTAATCCGCTCGGGGCGGCCGGCCACGGTCGAGTACGACTCGAGCTATGGCTCGTTCCGCACCGTGCTGTTGCCACAAACGAACGCGACCGGGGCGCGCTACATCGCGGCGGCCGACGAGCAGCTCGCCCTCGTGCGGGAGCGCGTGTGGGCGGTGGTTGTCCGCTTGAGCATGCTCGGCGCCCTGATCATTGCACTGGCCACCTGGCTCGCCCACCGGCTCGCGAACACCATCCTGTCGCCGCTCGGTCAGTTGCGACAGGCTGTGGACGAGCTGAACAAGGCCGACGCGGACCTCACGCGAAGCGTCGCCCCCGGTGAACTGGCCGAAACACGCAGCGTCGCAGAAGGGCTCAACCGCTTTATCGAGCGACTGCGTGGGCTGGTCGGCCAGGTGAAGCAGAGTGCCGTCGGACTCCACCAGCACGCAACGATGATGACCGGTGTCACTCGTGCGATGGCCACCGAAGCACAGCAGGTCAGCGCACTCAGTGATTCGACCGCCAGCAACGTGACGCTGATCGGTGATGCGATCCGCGAGATTGCCGGCTCCGTCGAGCAAGCCCAGTCGCTGGTCGCCCATGCCAACGAACGTTCGGAGGCCGGGCTTGTGAGCGTCCGACGCATCAGCGCAGAGATCCACGCGATCGACGACTCGGTCAAGGCATTGGCCGACGTGATCGACAGCCTCAACCAGAGTGGGCAAGCGATCTCAAGCATCGTGGTCGTGATCAAGGAGATCGCCGACCAGACCAACTTGCTGTCGCTCAACGCCGCCATCGAGGCAGCTCGCGCCGGCGAGCATGGTCGTGGCTTCGCGGTCGTCGCCGACGAGGTGCGCAAACTGTCGGACCGTTCAGCGTCTGCCGCGCTGGAGATCGCCCGCAAGATCGACACCGTACGCAACGAATCCGGCGCTGCTCAGGCACACTCCGAAAACACCCGCCGAACAGTCGCGCAGGGCGTCGCTCTGGCTCAGGGGATCGAGGGCCAGATCTCCGCAATCCAGCAGGACATCTCCGCGCTCGTCGAACAGATCGCCGCGATCAACGCCAACTGCTCAAACCAGAGCAGAGCGGCCCATCAGATGGAGCAGACCACCGACGGGCTTCGCGCGCTCGCACGCGACAGTGGCGCGACCGTCATGCAGGCAGACCAGGTACTGCAGTTGCTGCAGCTGATGGCCGCCCGTCTTGCCGACGAGGTGGCACAGTTCCATGTCGGCGAAGTCTCGGGCGCTACACCGGAGCTCGCCAACCGTGCTGGCACTTTGCAGGGTGGCGAGGTCGAACTGTTTTGAGGCCCGCGGCGAGCGCTGCCGCCGGCAACCCGCCGGTGTCATAGCCGGACAAGCACCCGCTGGGAGCCCGCCGCCCAGCGGCTCAGCCACCCGTAAACCGACTCCACGGTCACGGTGTCGATCTGCCCCGCCATGCGGCGGTCGAAGGGCTGGTCGTCGAACGCCACGTTGGCGCGGAACATGCGGGCGCCGAGGCGGGTGGCAGCGTCGATCTTCAGCGTGGTTGGCTGATAGCCGGCCTGCCGCAACCAGCGCTGCGCCTCGGGCCGCCCGGTGAAGGGGCCACCTTCGGCGTCGGCCAGCACTTCGATCGCCCACTGGTTGGAGTTCTGGTAGTGCGCGTCGAACGGATAGGCGAGCATGTTGTAGCGCGCGTCGTGCATGGTCACGAAGGCACCGCTACGGAAGGCGGCCGCGAGACGCTGCTGCATCGTCGGCGGAGGAATCAGGATCAACCCCTCCCAGCGGAACAGGTCGTCCGCGTAGAAGTTCGCCAAGCCCTCGGCGTAAAGCGCCGAGCTCGCGCTGCCACACTGGTTGAGCTCGTGCAGCACCGTCCAGCGGCCGTCGGGCGAATCGCGCCAGACGTAACCCAGGTGTGTGTAGCGCAAACCCCACTTGGACAGATCCTGCCCAACGCGCGCCAGCATTACCACCTCGGCGCCGCTCTGGTCGAGCGCCTCGCGGGTTTTGAGTGCGAGGCCGAAGGCCTTGCGCAGGCTGTCGGGATCGAGCGGCCGCTCGGTGCAGGGCTGGCCGGCGTGCGCCAGCGAGCCTACAAGCAGTGCCGCAAGCAACAGAAACGCGCGCAGCGGGCTCATTTCGCGGCCTCGGTCAGGCGCGTGTGATGCAGCAAGGTATTGCCGACTTCATTGGGCACGAAGGCGATCGCCTTGCCCGCCGAGGTCAGCACATAGCCGGCGGCTTCGGTGAACACCTGTACCGTGGTGCCGACCGCTACCGATAACCCGCCCGCCGCCTGCCCGGCCAGCTTGACCGACACCTCGAGACCGCTGCCGATCTGCCTGAGCACCAGCACGGTCGCTTCGCTGCCGTGCTCGACCGCCACGACCGACAACTCACCGCCGGCCGACAGCGCTTCGGCGGTGCCGCCCACAACGGCAGCAATCGCCGATGAGACCGCTGCGGAGGACTGCGCAGATGCCTGTGAAGCCTCGCGTGCCGCAAGCGCCGGCGCAGCCGAGAAAATCGCCGCCACGAGGAATCCGCTTTGCAGCCAGTTGCGATTTCGGGTCATCACGATGTGACTCCAGAACACGGCACATGCCGTGCGCAGAGTCTAGGCAGCAAGCGCCTGTGACCCGTGAGCGACAGGATGTAAGCGGGCGTGTGGGGCGCGGGGGCAGGACGTGCCAGTGTCGCCAGCACGGCGCACGCTGCCGCAAGCCATGCCGCGTTGCCGAGCGTTGCAGCGCGGCCGACACGTTTGGCAACGCTTGCTGACACGGCAGATACCGACGCCGCGGCTCAGAGTGCAAAGAGGGGCTTGAGACGCGCCATCGCGGCGCTCTCTGCTGGCATGAACACGACCGTGTTCGGATCGTTGTCGAGCTCGCGCAACGCCGCGTCCACATCACCAACGATGCGCGGCGGTCGCCCCTTGCCGCTGAACACCAGGCGGGCCCACAAGGCACGCATCTGGACCGGTGAGCGACCGAGCAGGCGCGCATAGAAGGCCTCGCGCGCCCACGGCGGCACGTCGAGTTCAAGGGCCCGTAGCGAAGCCTTGCTGCCTTCAAGACGCTCGCCGAGGTACAAGCGCGTCACCTCCTCTCGGCTCAAACCAGAGAAGGCGTTCGCGTGCCCCGCCACGACAACCACCTCGCCCGCCTCAACCGCAAAGGCCACCCCGGGGAGACAGAGCATGAACAAACAGAGGAGGGCGTGGCGCGCTGATCGCGACATGGTCAGAAGATCAGATTGGCGGCGACGCTGAGGACGTCGCTGTAACGTCGCCCGACCGGCAGCGCCTGCGTAAAGCTGCCACGGGCGCCGTCGCGCGGCGTGACACGGTCGAATTGCGCCTTGAGCGCGAAGTTCAGCGCGAGATCCCAGCGCAGGCCGAGCGTCGCGGTGTCCTGCGAGTAGTTTTGCGCAGCGAGCAGTTGCGCCGTTGTGCGAGCCGCCACCGGGTCGGTGATGCGGGCGTCTGGATCGAGGCCGTTGCTGCGGCGCCAGGCGTAACCCAGGTAGGGTTGCCAGGCACCGAAGCGGCGACCCACGGTGAGGTAGGCACCGAGGTCTTCGCCAAGCATGCGGCTACCACCGGTGCGCGTACCCGCGACTTCCCCCAACAGCAGCCACAGGTCGTCCTCATAGCGCACGCCAAGGGTGTGATAGCCCGTGTGCTCGAGCTTCTCGAAGGCATAGTCGGCCGCGACATCGGGCGCGCGCTGTTGCAGCATGGTCAGCACCGAGCCCAACAACGGCGAATCGATCTTCGTCGTGCCGTCCAGCCACATCATCCGCACGGTCCAGTGTGTGTCGTAGGCACTCAGCGCGAGGCCGTACACAACGGTGGATATCGCTGTGTTGCGGTTGCGGTCATCGCGCGTGCCGACAAAGAGTTCGGTTACGGAGGTCCAAGCGCCCACAGGCATCAGGTTGCGCAGGTAGGCGCCCTCGTGGTTCTCATTGTTCCCAACCAGGCTGTACACCTCGGCGGGCGGCCGCACCCAGGGCTGTGCGTAGCGCACATGGCGCGTATCCGAGAACATGAAGAAGGGCAACATGATGCGGCCGAGCTTGATCTCTGTGCGATCGCTCGCCTGCCAGCCGAGGTAAGCCCAATTCACGATCAGCGGCGCCCCCTCCACCGGGGCCTCGCGCGCGAGCAACTGGGCGGTGAAGTGCAGCGTGTCGCTGTGCTCATAGCGCAGCTGCACGCCGGCGAGGCTGTCGATACGAGGCGACAGCGCAGTGCCGATTTCGGCGTCGGCGGTAGGCACATAGCGGTAGCGCGCATCATCAAAACTCGATCGCGCCACGCCAACGCTGGCAAAACCGTTGAACTGCCAAACCGGCTGCTCGGCCAGCGTCGGCAAGCCGATCACCAACGTCGACACCCCCACCATGCAACGGCACGCGTACGCACCCCATCGCAGTGCGCGCCAAACCCGGCGGCCCTCGGGGCACATCACCTTCTCGGCGGGGATGCGGCGCATTGGCGAAAGCGATTGATCTCGATGCCCGCACCTACGGCAAGCCCGTGGACAAACTTGAGCCGATGCGTCGGCCTTGCCGCGACACCGCTAGTTCAAGCGTCGCGGCACGCCGTCGGCAAATAACGCGGCGGGCAGGGCCGGCGCCGCAAACAGGTAGCCCTGGCCGCAGTGGCAGCCCAGCTCGCGCAAGAATTCGAGCTGGGCTTCGGTTTCAATGCCCTCGGCCGTCATCTCGAGTTCCAGCGTATGACTCAGACCAACGATGGCGCGGGTGATCGCGGCATCGTTGGCGTCATGCGGCAGATCACGCACGAAGGAGCGATCGATCTTGAGACGGTCGATCGGCAGATGCTTGAGCAGGGACAGCGACGAAAATCCGGTACCGAAATCATCGATCGCGATGCGGATGCCGAGCACCTTCAGGGCATCGAGTACATGTTGGCTGTGCTCGATTTCCTGCAGCACGCTCTCGGTGATCTCCAGTTCGAGCTGCGCGGGCGGAAAACCCGTTTCGGCCAGCACCGTCTGAACCGAGTGGACAAAATCTTCCGCGCCGAACTGCCGAACGGAAACATTGACCGCCATCTGGCTCGGCGCATGCCCTTCGGCGAGCCAACGCGCCCCCTGCTCACATGCGCTGCGCAGCACCCAGCGCCCGATCGGTTCGATCAACCCACATTCCTCTGCCACCGGAATGAAGCGATCCGGGCCCACCAATCCGCGCTCGGGATGGCGCCAGCGGACCAGGGCTTCAAACCCGATCACGCGACGATCGTCGAGCGCAATCACCGGCTGATAGTGGACCTCGAAGTGCTCGCGCTCTAGCGCGCGACGCAGGCCTTGCTCGATGGTCATTCTCTCGAGCGCGCGCTCGGCCATGTCCGGCGCGTAGAAGCAGTAGCGGTTGCGGCCACGCGCCTTGGCGTCGTACATCGCGCTGTCCGCGGCGCGGATCAGAAAGTCGGCGTCATCACCGTTGGCGGGGAAGATCGCGATCCCGATCGAGCCCGACACGACAAGCTGTTCGCCCCCTACCTCGATGGGTGTTGCAATGGCCTGCAGCAGCTTCTCGGCCAGCGCCGCGGCGTCCTCCACGCGGGCGATGTCGGGCGCGATGATGAAGAACTCATCACCGCCCAGGCGCACCGCCGTGTCGCTGCGCCGGGTGGCGCCGCGCAGCCGCATTGCGACTTCCTTGAGCAGGGCATCACCAACGGCATGCCCCAGGGTGTCATTGATCGTCTTGAAACCGTCGAGATCGATGAACAGCAGCACCAGCGGCATGCCGCTGCGGCGCGCGCGGTCAATTTCGGTATCCAGACACTCGCCGAGCAGATGGCGGTTGCCAAGCCCGGTGAGCGCGTCGTGGTAGGCGAGGTGGTTGAGCTGAGCCTCCGCCTCGCGGATCGCGCTGATGTCGGAGAACGCCAGTACGAACTGCAGCGCAATGCCCGCTTCGTCGCGCACGGCACAGACATGTTCCCAGGCGGGGAACATCGCCCCGCCTTTCTGTCTGCAACTGATCTCGCCATTCCAGTAGCCTTGCTCTGACGCCTCGAGGCGGGCATAGAAGGAATCGCTGTGACGGCGCGCGTGCAGAAATTCATCCGGGTTGCGGCCGATCACCTCGGCCGCGGAGTAGCCGGTGAGCGAGCAGAAGGCCGGGTTGACCGAGATGATGCCGCGCGTCGCATCCATGATTGCAATGCCTTCCGCGGTGGTGCGAAACACCACGCTCGCCTGCCTCAGTTTCTCCTCCATCTCGCGCCGTTCGGTCACATCGCACAACACGCCGACGAGGCGACAACCCTCATCAGGCAAAGTGCGGAAACTCTTCGCATGGACTTCGACCCAGATGAAGATGCCGTCTTCGCGCCGCATGCGCACCGTGGCGTGGATGCGCTCCTCCGATTCGAATGCCGACATCAGTTCGGCACGATCGGCTTCATGCACTTGCTCGAGAAACGCCGCATGCCCCTCGCTGAATGCGCGCGGTTCGCTGCCAAGGATCCGTTGGAAGTGCCCGCCGACCTGCATGCGATCGTCCGCAGCATCCCACTCCCAAACGCCCAACTCGGCAGCATCCACCGCCATGCGTAAGCGCTCCTCCGCTCTTTCGGTGGCCAGTTCGGCGTTGCGGCGGTTCACCGCCATGCGCACAGTGGCGCGCAGTTCGCGCAATTCGTAGGGCTTCAGGAGGTAGCCGTAGGGCACGCTGGCCGCCGCGCGGGTCAGTGTCTCGTCTTCCGCATAGGCGGTCAGGAAGACGACCGGGATGCGCAGATTCTCGTGGATCTTGCGCGCCGCCTCGGTGCCATCCATCGCACCTTCAAGGTGGATATCCATCAAGACCAAGTCGGGGTGATGACGTTCAGCCTGACCCACCGCGTCATCCCCGCGCGCGGCAATGCCCGTGACCTCGCAACCCAATGCCTCAAGGCTGTGCTTGAGGTCGAGCGCAACGATTCGCTCGTCCTCGACGATCTGCACACGGATACCTTTCATGTTGCCTCCTTGTCAGCCGGAAAGACGATCTCGAAACGCGTCCCGGCTTCGCGGTGGAGGAAGAACTGACCTTGTAGCTGGTCAACCAACAGTGGCAGCAACTGGAAGCCGATCGTCACCACGTCGCCGGGCTGCACGGCCGGCGGCAGCCCCACGCCATCGTCGGCAACAATGATCCGACCGGAACCGTCGGCGTCGCGCTGCAACGCGATCAACACCTCCCCGCTGCGGCTATCCGGAAAAGCGTGCTTGATCGCGTTGGTGACCAACTCATTGACCACCAGGCCGCACGGCACGGCACGCTGCAGATCGAGCACCACGCGCGCACTGCATTCGAGCCGCAAGCGGAGGCCCGCCCGCCCCCTCGCCATCGAATCGCGCAACAGTGCGACGAGGCGCTCCAGGTAGGTACCAAGGTCGACCTCGCTAAAGTCTCTGCGTTCGTAGAGCAGCTGATGAATCAGCGCCATCGCACGAACACGGCGCTGGCTTTCGGCCAGCACAGCCTGCGCTTCCGGCGTGGCGCTTCGGGTCTGCAAATTGAGTAGGCTCGACACTACCTGCAGGTTGTTCTTCACCCGGTGATGCACTTCATCGAGCAGCGCGGTCTTCTCGGCCAGCGCGCGCTCGATCTGCGCCTGTGCAGCCTTGCGTGCCGTGACATCGGCAATCGAAGCGAGCACAAGCTGGCCATTGCTGGCCGGGATCGGATTGAGCCCGATCTCGACGGGAAACTCGCTGCCATCCTTGCGCCGTGCGTACAGTTCGCGACGGTTCGCCATGTCGCGTACGCTGGGGTTTGCAAAGAAGCCGCGCATCAGCGCAGGGTGGTGTGCCCGCGATCGTTCCGGCATCAGCATGTCGATCGGCTGGCCGAGCAGTTCCGCGCGGGAGTAGCCGAACAGCACCTCCATCTTGCTATTCACCAGCTGCATGAGGCCCGCCGCGTCGACCATTGTGAGCCCATCGGGTGCCGACTCAACCGCTTGGCGGAAGCGCGCTTCACTCTCCTGCAACGCATCGCGTTGTGCGGTGACGTCCCGCGTCACGGCGAGAATGCCTACGACTTCACCATGCTCACTGCGGCGCGGGTGATAGGACGCAAGCCAGCTCCGCGGCTCACCCGGTACCGCAAAGAGCGGCTCATCGAGCAAGGCCTCACCGCTGGCAAGCACCTGCTGCATCGCGCATTCGATGCCATCCGCGGCGGCCGGCAGCAGCTCGCGCACACTGCGGCCGACGTGCTCGGCAAGGTCGGCGCCCGTCGTTGCCGAGAACGCCCGATTGACGCGCAGGTAGCGCAGGTCAGTGTCGAGCACCGCAATCCCGACCGGCACCACTTCACACAATTCTTCAAGAAGCGTCGCGTCGTCCAGCGCCTCGGTGACTCGCACAGGATGGCGCATGGCATCCCCTCGTCATTCGGATCCGTGTCGTTCCAGTATTGGCTACGGATCGAGATGCTGAAAGGCATGCTACGAGAAGGGTTTTTTTGGTGAAAGCAAGACGGCGCCGAGACTCGCGGCCCGCCATGGCGACGAGTGCTGCCTGCAGCGCTATGCGTGTGCCGCGGCACTTGGCATCTCGATCAAGACCGTCGTTGCTTGATCCGCATCGCTGGTGGTCATGCCGATACGGCCGTGCTGCGCTTCGATCAGCAAGCGCGCAGAGTAAGTCCCCAATCCGGTACCGTTGCGCTTGCCAGCTGTGACGAATTTGTCAAAGAAAGACTCGCGGATCTCTGAGGGCACAGCACCGTCGTTGCGTATCGCGATCTTGACGGGTGACACCGACTCAAACGCAATGACAACGCGCCCACCCTCTGGTGCGGCCTCAATAGCGTTCTTCAGCAGATTCTGCAGCGCCGAATAGAGCAGAGCCTGATCGCCCCACGCGCGGATCTGCCCAGCGGTAACGCCATCCGGCAAGATCATCGAAACCGATAGCCCTTTCGCGGCGTAGGTGCCGGACAGCACATCAACAAGACGTTGCAAGAGCTTGGCCGGAAAAATCTCGCTCGCGCGCAGCTTGAATCGCCCGGTCTCGATCTTGTAGACCTCGGCGGACAGGTTGATCAGGTCCATCGCGTTGAGTGCGGACTCTTCGATCAGCCGCAATTGCGCCCGCACTTCGTCGGACAAATCCGCAGATTCCAGCAAGCCCTGCGCGAGACCCGCGACACCGGCAAGCGGCCCCTTGATGTCGTGGCGGGTGATGTGTTCAACGTCTTCGCGCAGCCGCGCGGCCTCCATCATCGTGTCGTAGTCCTGTTGCAGACCGCGATGTAGTTCGATGTAGCGGAGGAAATTCTTTACCCGCAGCTGCAGCGTGTCGGGATCGATCGGCTTGGTGACGAAGTCGATCGCCCCGAGCGCCATGGCGCGGCGGTGCGTGGCTTCATCCCCATGCGCAGTGACAAAGATGATCGGGATGTGCTCCGAGGAAGGATGACTACGGATCGCTTCGGCCACCTCGAAACCGTCCATTCCCGGCATCATGATGTCGAGCAGCACGATGTCCGGCGGATTGTCGGATTGGCAGGTCTGCAAGGCGCGCTCACCATTGTTCGCGGCCTTGACCTGAAAACTGTCCTTGAAAAGCCCGGCCATGAGTGCCAGGTTGTCTTCCGTGTCATCAACAACGAGCAGCGTGGCGCGAGAAACCGCAGCGTCCCGCAATACCCGTGCTTGCGGAGACTCCGTGTCGTCATAAGATGCTGGCGGTACGCGCCGCGCTCCGCGGGGTGCCCAACTCAGCACCCGTTGCACGCGTTCGGCGAGCCGGGCCGTGGTGTATGGCTTGACGATGAGATCCGATACACCAGCATCGATCAGCTGTTCGACCCGCCGACGCTCCCCCTCGGCGGTAATCATGATGAACGGCAAAGTGCGAGTCGCGCTGGTCGAACGCACCCGAAGCAACAACTCGTAGCCGTCCAGGACCGGCATGTTCCAGTCGCAAAGGACCAAGGACGGCGACTCTCGCTCAATGATGTTCCAAGCGTCCTCGCCGTTGGAGGCCTCGAGGATCGCCTCAGCCCCGAGCTGGCGAAGTTGGTTAACGGTGACCTTGCGCATCGCGTTGTAGTCATCGACGACTAATACCGGCCCCACCCCGAGCGTTTGTGTCCTGGTCTCTACCGTCGGAATGCCGGTCATGGAATTCGCCTCCCGTTCGTCGAAATCCTAGGGCGCTCACCCCGGTGCGTTTCGATGATAGGCGGCACCTATCAATCGCGCCAGCGCTTAGGCGCCATCTGTCGCGCTACCCTTGCGACGAAGGCGTTATCGCGGCAGCGGTAGAGCCGGAGAGACAATCGTCACAGCCAGCGCTTGCGCCGGCGATAGTGTTTGACGTCGCGGAAACTCTTGCGACCGGTGCTCGACAGGCCGAGGTAGAACTCCTTCACATCCTCGTTGTTGCGCAGCGTTTCGGCGTCGCCTTCCATCACGACGCGGCCGGATTCGAGGATGTAGCCGAAGTGCGCATAGCGCAGGGCGACCATGGTGTTCTGCTCGGCGAGCAGGAAGCTGGTGCCTTCCTTTTGATTGAGGTCGCGCACGATCTCGAAGATCTCCTCGACGATCTGCGGCGCCAGCCCCATCGACGGCTCATCGAGCAGGATCATCTCGGGTTCGGCCATCAACGCGCGGCCGATCGCACACATCTGCTGCTCGCCCCCCGACGTGTAGCCGGCCTGTGAGCCGCGCCGCTGCTTGAGCCGCGGGAAGTAGGTGTAGACCTTTTCGAGTTTGTCGGCGAGTTGCCGTCGGGAGCCGTTGCGCGTGAAGGCACCCGTCAACAGGTTCTCCTCTATCGTCAGATGGCCGAAGCAGTGGCGACCTTCCATCACCTGGATCACGCCGCGGCGCACCAGTTCGGCGGGCGTAAGGCGGTCGATGCGGGTACCGGCGAATTCGATGCTGCCTTTGGTGACATCGCCCCGCTCGGCGCCGAGCAAGTTCGAGATCGCCTTCAATGTGGTGCTCTTACCGGCCCCGTTGGCGCCCAGCAGCGCGACGATGCGGCCCTTCGGCACTTCGAGCGACACGCCCTTGAGCACCAGAATCACGTGGTCGTAGATGACCTCGATGTTGTTGACCGAGAGGTAGCGGTCACTCGCTGGCTGGGGCGCAATCTGGGTTTGGGACATGGACGGATCCGGTACGGTGGCGGATAGCCGGCGGCGATCGGGCTCGCCGCCGGCGCTCGGCTTACATCGCCTTCTTGCAGTCGCGCGGCGTGATGCCCTTGTCCTTGGCGAACTGCGCGGCGCTGGCCTTGAACAGCGGGTGCACCAGCTGGCGGTTGCCGTCGATCCAGTCCGTCTTTACCACCCACTTCGTGCCGTCCCACTGCTGCAGCTTGATCTTGCCGGAGCCCTCGTGGTCTTCGCAGGAAGTCTTGATCGGCGGCAGCAGGCCGGTGGCGCCCAGCGCCTTGAGCTTCGCGTCGTTCAGATCGAGGTTTTCCATTGCCCAGGCGATCTGCTCGCCGCTCATGGTCTTGCCCTTGCCGTACTTCTCCTGCGCCTTGCGGATCGCCTCAACCGCAAGGATGCCGTAGGACACACCGCGGTTGTACAGCACCGAACCGAGCTTGGCCTTGTCGCTGAGATTGCCCTTGCCAGCGCCGTACACCACCTTCTCGATATCGGCGACCAGCGGCACATCCTTGCCGGCCACGTTCCAGGTGGCGCTCATGTAGCCCTTGGCGGCTTCGCCGGCGGGTACGGTGTCCTCTTCCGAACCGGCCCACCACGATCCGATGATCTTGTCGCGCGGAAAGCCGACCTTCTGCGCGGCCTTGAGCGCGGTCTGGTTCATCACGCCCCAGCCCCAGAAGATCACGTAATCCGGCCGCTCCTGCCGCACCTTCAGCCACTGCGCGCCCTGCTCGTTGCCGGGGTGTGCGACCGGGATCTGCACCAGCTCGAACTTGTTCACCCGCGCCTCAGCTTCGAGCGCCACGATCGGCTCCTTGCCGTAAGCAGAGTCGTGATACATGTAGGCGATCTTCTTGCCGGCCAGGCTGCCCTTGTTCTGATCCTTCAGGTATTTGACGATCGCCGTGGCCTGCATCTGGTAGGTGCCGACCATCGTGAAGGCATAGGGAAAGACCGAGCCGTCGACCGCATCGGTGCGGCCATAACCCACCATCGCAAGCGGAATCTTGTCGGCCGCGGACTTGTCGACCAGCGCGTAGGAAATGCCAGTGGAGAGCGGGAAGACCGGCGCCGAGTTCGCGCCCGCCTTGCCCTTGAGGCGCTCGTAGCACTCGACGCCCTTGGCGTTGTTGTACTCAGTTTCGCACTCCTCCCAGGTCATCATGACCCCGTTCACACCGCCCTTCATGTTCACGTACTGCAGGTAGTCGATCATGCCGCCGAACAGCGATTGCCCATTCGCGCCATAGGGCCCGACACGGTACGACAGGATCGGGAAAAACTGCTCCTTGGCCTGCGCATGGGCGGTGCCGATGCTGCCCAGTGCCAGGGTCGCGGCGGCCGCGACAGCGAGTGCGATGCGTTTCATGCGATGTCTCCTCCGGGTGTTTCTCGTTGTGTTGCCCAATCCCGCATCGATCCCCCGATCAATGTGGAAACGGCCAAAGCCTCAGCTTCTCTTTTGTGATCTGCCATAGCCTCGCCAGGCCATGCGGTTCGACGATCAGGAAGAACATGATCAGCGCGCCGAACAGCATGAACTGGATGTGCGACACGGTGGCATTCGAAAACGGCAACCCCAGCGCATGCGCAGTCGGCAGCAAGGTGTTGTCGAGGAAGATCGGCAGCAGCAGGATGAAGGCCGCTCCCAGGAAAGAACCGAGCACGGTACCGACACCGCCGATGATCACCATGAACAGTATGCGGAACGAGAGGTCAAGGTTGAAGCCGTCAGGCTCTACCGAGCCGAGGTAGCAGAACGCGTACAGCGCACCGGCCACCCCGCTGTAGAAGGAACTCACCGCGAAAGCCGTGAGCTTGGTCTGCATCAGCGGGATGCCGATGACCTGCGCGGCCACATCCATGTCGCGGACGGCCATCCACGCGCGCCCGGTGCCGCTGCGCGCGAGGTTCTTCGCCGCGAGCGCCATCACGACAACGATCCCCAGCACCAGCAGATACTTGGAGACCGGCGTATCGAAGCCGAAACCAAGGATCTGGATCTTCTGTGCCGAGATCACGCCCGATGACGAGTTGTTCGACAGCCACGGGAACTTCGTCAGCACCCAGACGATGAAGAACTGCGCAGCGAGCGTCGCCACCGCGAGGTAGAAGCCCTTGATGCGCAGGCTGGGCAGGCCGAACAGCACACCCACTGCTGCTGCGGTGAAGCCCGCCAGCACGAAGGAAACGAGGATTGGAATGCCCTCGACGCGCAGCTGGAAGTTGTAGGCCGCGTAAGCCCCGACCGCCATGAAGGCCGCTGTCCCCAGCGAGAGCTGGCCGCAGTAGCCGGTGAGGATGTTGAGCCCGATCGCCGCCAGCGCGAAGATCAGGAAAGGAATCAGGATCGCCGAAAACCAGTATTCGCTGGCGAACAGCGGCACGCCAAGAAAAGCAAAGGCGAGCAACAGCCCGATCGCGATCCTGTCTTGCCGGATCGGGAAGATCTGCATGTCCTCGGCGAACGAGGCTTTGAACTGGCCGGCTTCACGGTAGAGCATTCGCGTTACTCCTTCTTGAGTCCGTGAGGCGTCGTCGCGAGCGCGCCGAGGCAGTGGCGAGAAGCGCAGCCGTACAGGTAGTACGGCGAGCATCGCAGGTGCAGGATTGGCAGGCGTGGCGGACGCATCGCGGACTCAAACGCGATCGATGTGCTTTTCACCGAATAAGCCCTCCGGCCGGACCAACAGGAACAGCAGCGCCAGCACATACGGAAACCAGCCCTCGATGCCGCCGAAGTTGCCGCCAAAGCCGGCCTGCATCAGCGGCGGCAGGTAGATCTCGGCGAGCTTCTCCGACGCACCGATGATCAGCCCGCCCACGATCGCGCCTGCAACCGAATCGAACCCCCCCAGCACCAGCACCGGCAGCGCCTTCAACGCCGTGAAAGTGAGCGCGAACTGCACGCCGTTGCGCGAGCCCCACAGCAGGCCCGCCACCAGCGCGACGAAACCGGCAACCGCCCACACGATCGCCCAGATGCGTTCAAGCGGAATGCCGATCGACAGCGCGGCCTGGTGGTCGTCCGCCACGGCGCGCAGCGCACGTCCGATGCGGGTCTTCTGGAAGAAGATCGCGAGTACGACGACCAGCGCCGCCGCGATACCGGATGCAACCAGATCGAATCGGCTGACGACGATGTCGAAGCGCTCCAGCAACCACGGGATCGGCTCGTCCTGAATGCCCAGATCGATCGCCTGCACCGCGTCGCCCCACAGCATCGGCGCGAGGCCTTCGATGAAGAAGGTCAGCCCGATCGTGGCCATGAAGAGCGAGATCGGCGGCTGCCCCACCAGCTTGCGCAGCACGAAGCGCTCGGTCGCAAGCCCCAGCAGCACCATCGCACCGAAGGCCAGCACGATCGCGAGTGGCAGCGGCACACCCTTGCCGGCGAAACCGACGACGGACAAGGCTGCAAAGAAGACCATCGCGCCCTGCGCGAAATTGAATACGCCGGAAGCTTTGTAGATCAGCACGAAGCCGAGCGCGACGAGCGAGTACATCACGCCCGACAGCAAGCCACCGATCAGCGCTTCAAAGAAGAATTGCATGCGTTGCCCCTGTCAGTGCCCGGCGCCAAGGTAGGCCTTGATCACGTCCGGATTCGCTTTCACGTCGTCCGGTACGCCGTCGCCGATCTTCTTGCCGTAGTCGAGCACGACCACGCGATCGGAGATGTCCATCACCACGCCCATGTCGTGCTCGATCAGCACGATGGTCGTGCCCATCTGGTCGTTCACATCGAGGATGAAGCGGCACATGTCTTCCTTCTCCTCGACGTTCATGCCGGCCATCGGTTCGTCTAGCAGCAGCAGGCTGGGCTCGGCCGCCAGCGCGCGGCCCAATTCAACGCGCTTCTGCAGCCCATACGGCAGGCGGCCGACGGGGGTTTTGCGGATGTGCTGGATCTCGAGGAAGTCGATCACTTCCTCCACCTTCTGCCGGTGCGCAAGTTCCTCGCGCCGGCCGGGGCCAAAACCGAGCAGGTGCGTGAGCAGCCCGTGGTGCATCTTCGTCACGCGCCCGGTCATCAGGTTGTCCAGCACGCTCATGCCCTTGAACAGCGCAATGTTCTGGAAGGTGCGTGCGATGCCCTGGCGCGCCGCCTTGTGCGGTTCCATTGCGCGGCGCTCCGTGCCATGAAATACGATGCGCCCTTGCTGCGGGTGATACACGCCGTTGATGACGTTGAGCATCGAACTCTTGCCCGCGCCGTTGGGGCCGATGATGGCGCGGATCTCGCCTTCGCGAACATCGAAGCTGATATCGGTGAGCGCCTTCACACCACCGAAAGCGAGCGAGATGTGTTCAAGGCTCAGGATCACATCGCCGATCTTGCGCCCTGCGGTTTCCGCCACGGCATCTCCCACCGACTGCTGGAATTCGTTGAGCTTCATCGTCATGCGGCCCGCTGCGTGACCGCCGCCGGGAAGACCCTCGCGGATTCGATGCGCAGGTCCGCCGCGATGAGACCGCTGCGACCGTCCTCGTATTTCACCTGCGTCTCGATGTAGCAACTCGTCTTCGTTTCATCGTAGAGCGCCTCAATCAGCGTGCCGTACTTTTCCTCGATGAAGCGGCGGCGCACCTTGCGCGTGCGCGTCAGCTCGCCGTCGTCGGCATCCAGTTCCTTATGCAGGATCAGGAAGCGATGGATCTGGCAGGCCGCCATCTTCTCGTCGGCCGCCAGGTCCGCGTTCACCTGTTCGACGCAGTCGCGGATCAACGCATACACCTCGGGCCGACCGGCAAGATCGGTGTAGCCGGCATAGGCGAGATTGCGACGCTCGGCCCAATTGCCAACCGCGCTGATGTCGATGTTGATGAAGGCGCACACCTGCCCGCGCCCGTCGCCGAAGGCCACGGCTTCCTTGATGTTGGGGAAGAACTTGAGCTTGTTCTCGATGTATTTCGGCGCGAACAGGTTGCCGTCGGTCAGGCGGCCGACATCCTTGGCGCGGTCGATGATCTTGAGATGGCCGCGCGCGTCGAAGTAACCCGCATCGCCGGTGTGCACCCAGCCTTCCGGGGTCTTGGTGCTGGCGGTCGATTCCGGGTTCTTGAAGTAGGCCTGGAACACACCGGGGCCGCGGTACAGCACCTCGCCGTTGTCGGCAATGCGGATCTCGACCCCCGGCGCGGGCGGCCCGACGGTATCGGCGAACACCTCGTTGTGCGGCTGCATGCAGATGAACACGCAGCCCTCGGTCTGGCCGTAGAGCTGTTTCAGGTTGATGCCCAGTGAGCGATAGAAGCTGAAGATCTCCGGCCCGATCGCTTCACCTGCCGTGTAGCCCACTCGCACGCGCGAGAAGCCCAGCACATTGCGCAAGGGGCCATACACCAGCAGCTGACCCAGCCCGTAGTGAAGACGATCGAGCAGGCTCACCGTCTCGCCATCCAGGATCTTCGGACCGACGCGCTTGGCGACCGTCATGAAGTGATGGAACAGCCGGCGCTTGATCGCGCCCGCATCTTCCATGCGGATCATCACGCTGGTCAGCAGGTTCTCGAACACCCGCGGCGGCGCAAAGTAGTAGGTCGGCCCGATCTCGCGCAGATCGGTCATCACGGTTTCGGACGATTCCGGGCAGTTGATGCAGAAGCCGGTGACGTAGGCCTGCGCGCACGAGAAGATGTTGTCGCCCACCCAGGCCATCGGCAGGTAGGAGAGGATTTCGTCCCGCTCGGTGAGACCGTCGAAATCCGCTGCGTTCTTCGCAGTCACCAGCAGGTTGGCGTGCGACAGCATCACACCCTTGGGCGTGCCGGTAGTGCCGGAGGTGTAGAGCATGATCGCCACGTCAGCGCCGCTGCCCTGGGCAACTTCCGCATCGTAGAAACCGGGCTCCCGCATCACGCGTTCAAGCCCCCTGGCCTGCAGGGCATCGAGCGACAACAGGCCAGCCTGAGCGTAGTGCCGCATGCCGCGCGGGTCGTCGTACAGGATGTGCGCCAAGGCGGGCACCGTGTTGCGCACATCGAGCAGTTTGTCGACCTGCTCCTGGTCCTCCGCGATCGCAAAACGGATCTCGGCGTCGGCCATCACGAAGGCCATTTCCTGCGCCACCGCGTCCTGGTACATCGGCACCGGAATGCCGCCCAGCGCCTGTGCCGCACAGATCGACCAGTAGAGCCGCGGCCGGTTGTCGCCGATGATCGCGAGCCGATCGCCACGCTTGAAGCCAATCTCGGCCAGGCCGCAAGCGATCGCGCGCACTTGCTCGGCGGCCTCGGCCCAGGTGTAGGTCTGCCAGATGCCGAACTCCTTCTCCCTCACCGCAGGCCGTTCGCCGCGGATACGGGCATGTTCGGCAAGCAGGCGCGGAAAAGTATCCGGCGCAGGCCCGGGTGCTTGGCGCGACAAGCCGGATTCCGGCATTCCCCACCCTCCTCGTCTTGTCGGCGCAGCGCGCCTTCTGGCGGGAATCGCGAGGCCGCGACTTGTGCCAGAATCCTCCTTTGTTCGCGCGCAGATGCTTTGCCTGCGCGTTCCGGTGTCGTGCGCTGACGCCTGGCCGACTCCCCCGCGGCCCTGCGTCCCCCCTGCGCACAACGCTTTGTACTGTGTCCCGCCTTTCGGCTCAATCGTGCACTGCCGCACGTGCGCCATTGCCGGGGCGCTTGCACCATAGCCAAGCGCGCTTACAGCGTGCTGTCACCATACGGACAATCAAAATGAGCACGCTTGCAGACCTGTTGCGCGACAGTCTCTGGACGATCGACCTGACCGACATCCAGCGCATGCGCGTCGAGCGCGAAGTGCAGGTGCGTTTCTTCGCCGCCGGGGCGACGGTGGTACGCAAGGGGGATCCGGTCGAACACTGGCTCGGCATCGTCGACGGGCTGGTGAAGATCAACACCTTCTCGGCGGACGGCCGTTCGACCACCTTCACCGGCGTGCCACGTGGCGGCTGGTTCGGCGAAGGCTCGATCCTGAAGAACGAACTGCGCAAGTACGACGTGATCGCGTTGCGCGATTCACACATCGCGCTGATGCCCAAGGCCACTTTCATGTGGCTGCTCGACACCAGCATCCCGTTCAACCGCTTCCTGCTTCAGCAACTCAACGAACGCCTGGGTCAGTTCATCGCAACGGTGGAGAATGACCGCCTGCTCGACCCGGACGCCCGGGTGGCACGCTGCCTCGCCGGGCTGTTCAACACCGTGCTGTACCCCGGCATCGGCGCGCAGTTGCAGATTTCGCAAGAGGAGATCGGCTACCTCGCCGGCGTGTCGCGCCAGCGGGTGAACCAGGCCTTGAAGGTGCTGGAACAAGCCGGGTTGCTGCATGTTGAATACGGCGGCCTGACGATCAAGGATCTCGAAGGACTGCGCCGCTTCGGCCCCTGAGACCATCGCCTGCAAATGAAAAAGCCCCGCCAGACTTCGGCGGGGCTTTTTTGCTTGTGCGGCGCTTACTGCGGCATGCGCGTGCCGATGACTTCCACCTCGACGCGGCGGTTGGTCTGCAGACACTCGACCAGCAGCTTGTTGCGGTTGTTCTCCGCACCCAGGCCGGTACACGGCGCGATCGGGTTCGCCTTGCCCTTGCCTTCGGTCGCAACGCGGTTCGGATCGATACCCTGCTCGACGAGGAAGTTCTTCACCGCTGCGGCGCGTTGCTCGGACAGCGTCTGGTTGTACGCGTCCTTGCCGAGGCGATCGGTGTAGCCCACCGCGGTGATCACTTCCAGCGTGGAGAGCGACTTGGCCTGCGTAGCGAACTCGGCCAGCTTCGCCTTGCCATCGTCACGCAGCACCGCCTTGTCGAAGTCGAACAAGGCATCGGCCGCCAGCGTCACCTTCTCGGCAGACGGCTTCGGCGCAACCGGCGCCGGAGCAGTGGGCTTAGGCGCTTCCGCCCGCGCCACGGCAATCGGTTCAGCAGGCTTGGGCGGCGGGCTGAAGACCCAGCCGAGGCCAACGCGATACATCACGTTGCCGCTCGAACCCAAGTCCTCGCCCCACTTGTCCCTGCTGGTGAAGCCGTAGATGTAGCGCGCATCCGCCTGCAGGAAGATCTGCTGGCCCCAGAACCACTGGAAGCCCGCGCCACCGTTCAGGAAACCGGCACTCTTGCTGTAGGTACCCGTTGCGGAGCCGACCTTGTCATCCTCGATACCGCCACCCGCCAACAGGAAGGGGCGGAAGCTACTGCGGGAGAATAGCCAGAGCACATCGGCACCAAGAATGTTCTGACGGTAGGAGTTCGGATTGGTGGTGCGATTGCCGTAGGCGCCGAGTTGCAAATCGAAAGACTGCGAAAGCGGGCCCCCGATCGCCAAGCCGCCACCCAACTTCATGTCGTCGGACTGCCAGTCCTTGTCCGAATCCAGGGTGGTGGCACTGGGAACTGCATACCAGGACGGGTTGTAGGCTTCCTGTGCGTGGGCAGTTCCTGCAAGCGCAAGGATCCCCAACGCGGCAATGCGCATACTTAGCGCGGACATGGCTGATCTCCTATCTAGTGGCTGCTTGTTCTTGGTCTTCGGGACGGCGGGCCAGGCTGCACACGATTTCACGGCCCGCGAGCCGGTTATAGACCCGCAACACCGCTTTTTCCACCCGCCTTTTCGCTATCCCTGACGCTGGGCAACGGACGACGTCCAATTGCATGCAGGCAACGTGACCTGCAGCACATGGAGAGGAAGAACCATGAACAACGGATTTCTCGCACCGGACGCAGTCACGCGCGAAGTGCTTCGCGAGATTCTCGATGCCGCACTGATGGAGGTTGAAATCGACGGGGATGGCGACGTTCTGGTTCGCGAGGGCATGGTCTGTTACGTGCTGCTGCCCGAACCCGAACACGATCGCATTACGCTCGCGGCGCAGTACAGCTTCATGGATGACGTACCGCATCTCGCCCGGCTCGACTGTGCGAACCGGATCAACCGCGAGTACATGCTGGTACGCGCCGCGATCGACGAACGCGGCAAGCTGCGGTTTTCCTACCACCTGCTGCTCGGCGGCGGCGTCACCGCGCGGCAGATCGGGCTCAGCGTTAAACGCTTCTGCGCGATCTGCCCGCAGGCAATTGCCGAGCACGCGGCGGAGCTGCTGGAGTGAGCCCGCGCCGCGCCTCTCGCGGATCAAGCGCGGCCGATGCGGGACCGTGCAAGGCGGTCGGCCACCTGAGCAGTCGGCACCCCATCGCGCAGTGCCGTCAGCAGCACCTCGGTCGTGCGCTCGCGGATCGCGAGTACGCGCCGATCCGCTTCCTCAACCGGGAAGCCAAGGTATTCGCCGGCGACCTTTATCAAGCCGCCCGCGTTGATGAGGTAGTCCGGCGCGTACAGCACGCCGCGCGCTTGCAATGTCGCGTCGATGCCGTCGTACGCGAGCTGGTTGTTGGCGGCACCGGCAACGACCGCGCACGCCAGTTGCGGCACGCGCACATCGTCGAGCACCGCGCCGAGTGCGCAGGGCGCGAACACATCGGCCTCGACCGCATGGATCACATCGACCGCCACCGACACCGCATCGAACTCGCGTACTGCGCGCTCGACACGCTCCGCGGCGATGTCCGCCACGACCAGCCGCGCACCGCGCTCGTGCAGGAGGCGACACAGCGCGAAGCCGACACTGCCCAGCCCCTGCACCGCGACGCGGCGGCCCTGCAGGCTATCGTTGTCGAAGCGCACTTCCAGCGCTGCCAGCATGCCCATCAGCACACCGAGCGCGGTGGCCGGCGACGGATCACCGCGGCCGCCTTCGCTCGGGGCGACACCACTGACATGCCGCGTGGCACGCCGGATCGCCGACATGTCAGCGGTGGTAGTGCCGACGTCCTCGGCCGTGATGTAGCGCCCACCGACGCGCTCGACGGCTTCGCCGAAGGCCTCGAACATGCGGGCACGATCGGCGGCGGAGTTGGCGAGAATCACGGATTTGCCGCCACCAAGCGGCAGATTCGCCAGTGCGGCCTTGTAGCTCATGCCACGCGACAAGCGCAGCGCATCGGTCAGCGCAGCCGCATCGTCGGCATAGTGCCAGTGGCGGCAGCCGCCCAGCGCAGGGCCACGATGGGTGTCGTGGATAGCGATGATGGCGGCCAGCCCGGCGTTCGGTTTGGCGCAGAACACGACCTGCTCATGCTGGTCGAAGTCGGAGTGATTGAAGATCATGTCGAAGCTCCCTATGGGTGTTGGGATCAATGCCGCCCCCGGATCCGGGTTGGGCAAGAAGTTCGCGCTGTGGCTTGTGGCCGTTCGCGATATCGGGCGGGAAAAAGAGCGAGGGCGCACCATAGCGATGCGCGTGGCGAGGGTCAATCCGGACTGTCGCGCAGATACCGAGCGGCGAGCGCCCCGCTTGGCCACCAATCGCCGTGGCAATGAGTGGTGAAGACGATGAAGACTCATGCGATACGTTGGCTGCGCAGCCTGCTTGCCGTAACGATGCTGTCCGCACCCGCCATTGCCGGTGCAGCGGCATGCGCGCCCTTTCTCGACATTCTCGATGCAGCACATGAGACCGTCGTGCTGTCGCTGTCGCGCTGCGATGCTCGCCCCGCAGCAGCCTGGCCCGATCCCTGGCAGGCACCGGCGTGGCGGCTCAGCACCCAAGCCCGCGAGCGCTGGCAGAGCGCGCTTGGCAGCAATGCCCTTCGCACCGATCTGCTCGCTGCGCGTCTGCGCGCCCGGCCGGCCGACCCGGCGCTGCTGGCCGGCCCGCTGCTGCTGCGGATATCGGCGCGCCTGCCTGCGCCGGCGGCGTGGCGTTGGGATGCCGATCGCGGCGAGATCGCGTTCGCGCCCCACCCTTCCGAAGCACAGGCCTGCACCGGCCCCGGCGCGCTAATGATCTGGGACCATGTCGTCGACATCGCGCCGGGGAATACGGTCCGCGGCGAAGTCTGGCGCGTCGAGCGACCGGGCCTGCAACATGCGCTCCCGGCGGACTGCGTGGATCGTTGGCAAGTCGACGCGCCGGCGACAACCGATCAACAGGGCACGATCCGCGTACCGCCCGACGCCGCGGATGGCAGCCTCCTCGCCGTGCGGGCGCAGATCGGCACACGCGAAGTGAAGGCATCGCTACGCGTGTTCGATCCGAGCCACCACCCGCTTGCCGGCCGTTGGCACCAGACCGCCGCCATCGCATGCGATGGCGGGGAACGGAGCGTCACTGCACCAATCCGCGAACTGATCTTCGACGCCGGCGGTGAGTTCAGCGTCACCCGTGAGCCCTTCGAAGCCTACAAGGACTACTGGGGCCGCTATCGTCACGACCCGGAGCGCGGCACAATCACCTTCCTGCCCGAAGGCGGCAACCAGCTGCCAGAAGCGCTACGGCTGAGCGGGCGCGTGCGCCTTGAAGGTGGCACGCTCACGCTGGAACAGATTCAGCTATGGCCCAAGCAGGCGGACGACGCCCTCTGCGGCATGCGCTTTGAACGCTGAGTCGCCCGCCGCCGATCACCTCTTCGATACATCCCGAACCGATGCGCAACTTCCTCTTCCTGACCGCCAGCACCCGCGAACCGGGCCATGTCGGCAACACCGAAACCCTTGCCCGCGCAGCAGCCGAAGCACTGCCCGCGGGCACGCCGCAACACTGGATTTCGCTGGCGCAGTGCGAGCTGCCGAACTTCGTCGATCTACGCCATACCGTCGGCAGCTACCCGCCGCCCCAAGGCGATGCGGCGACGCTGCTCGACGCAACACTCGCAGCCAGCGACATCGTGTTCGTGTCGCCGGTCTACTGGTTCTCCGTGCCCTCGCCGCTGAAGGCCTATCTTGACCAGTGGAGCGCGTGGATGCGGGTGCCCGGCGTCGACTTCAAGACCCACATGAGCACCAAACGCCTGTGGGTGATCGCCACCAGCGGCGACCGCGCCAAGGCACAGCCGATGTTCGACAGCTACAAGCTGTGTGCCGACTTCCTTGGCATGCAGTGGATGGGTGCGCTATGGGGCAAGGGCGGTGCGCCCGATGCCGTGCTGGCCGACAGCGCCGCCATGGCCGCGGCACACACCTTCCTGACCGCGCCGGTGTGAACCCGCCCGACGCTTCGTAGCCCACGCATCGCAGAACGATGCGGGCTAGCGAACGCTAGATCGGCAAGCGGCTCGCTTCTGCAAAACTCATCGTCACCTTACGCATCGCACTGCGCGGGAAGCGCACCTGCAGTGCAGCGCGCGTGACCGGGCGGATACGCTCGGCGCGCGCGCAGGCGAAGCGGATCTCACGCAGGGGCTCGCTGCTTTCGCCTTCGACCAGGAGGTTCATCGGCGTCAGCCGCATCACCCGCGGCGTGATCGACACCAGCGATTCGGACTGCTCGAGCACGCCGCGGACCACTTCAAGCTCGTGCTCCAGCGCGTCTGCGCCGGCGCCGGAAGCCGCCAGCGCGCGCGTGTTTTCTTCGAGCAAGGCCTTGAGCGATTCGCCATCGTGCCCGCCCTCGTGCACATCGAAGCCGGTGCCATGGCCGTGCAGCATCTGCAGGCGCGTCTGCAGCAGAGTGCGGTCGTCAGCGAGGCTCTTGCGTTCCTCTCGCAGGGCATCGATGCGCTCCAAGGCAACCATGGCAATTTCTTCAAACATCCGCCACGCAACGGTGCGCCCGAGCCCCTCGATGTCCGGGGCGACGATATGCACGCGCGGATTCGAGAAGCTGACGCTGGTCTGCACCACATCGCGGCGCAGCATCTCGCCCTCCATCGCCATGCCGAGGCCCTTGCGCTCGATCAGCGTGGTACCCAGCACCGCGTAAGCCTCATCCAGCACCGGGTTCTGCTCAAACAACGCCTGCAAGGCCTCGGAGCGGCTGAAGGCCGTGGCAAGTTCATCCGCGGAAACGAAGAAGGCTGCAAGCTCGGGTGAAGCATGCCAGTGTTCAGGCGACGCATCGCAGGGCGCGGGCATCTGCTTCACGCTCGCGATGATGTGGCGGATCGTGCTTTCGACGCAGGGGGCCAGCCGCTCATGCGGGCGGGCGCACAGCGCAAGCTTCGGGTCGGTCTGACGAATCAGGAACTCGGTCGCATCACGCACCAGCTGTGGCGAAACGAGATCCACCGCGGCCGGCGTCTCCAGCTTGCGCAGCCAATCGAACAATCCCATCGTGTGCCTCCGTCATGCAGCTATGCCAGCGCGCATGTTGGGCTTGCGGCGCATGCCGCGCCAGTGCCTTCGTCAACACTTGTCACCCCGTGCATCGGCGCAGCGCAGCGCGCGCCGACACGGTGCATTGCAATCACATCGACAACAACATCAAAAATGTCACCTTGCGGGTTGTGCGTCGTGCGACTTGCACCCCACAATTGCCGCCCTGACCTGCGCAGCGCTGGGATGCGCGCGCCGTATCAGCATGATTTTCCAAAGCATTGCGTCGGGGGGCGCAATGCAGCAATCAACCGTCTTCCGCAGGGCTTTTGGGCGCAGAAGCCTGCTGCGGCAGATTCGGCGTATTTTTTGCTTCTCGCAATTCTGGCGCTGGAGACCGTCCGGCGCGTGAGGGATGGCTGCTACCGGCGGCCATCTTGGGATTGATGATCTGGGGAGGTCGCTCGATTGAAGCGCATGGCTGCATGGGAACGCGTACGCAACGCTGGTTGCGCACGAGGCGGAAAGCATGGCTGGATCTGGTTCTACGGCGCGGCGATGCTGACCGCCTGGCACGGCGCAGCAAACGCGCAGAGCGCGAAACCAATACCTCAGGTGATGCCCGAAACCGAAGTGTCTGAGGCCACACGACGTCAGGCCGAAGGTCCGATGCGTTTCATCCTGCAAGTGGAACAGGCAAAGGACAAGGACAAGAAGCCGCCCGCACCTCCGCGTGAAACCAAACCGGTGGCCGCAGCACCGGCGGCGGCAAGCAAACCGCGCCCCGCGCAAGCAACTACACCGCCCACCGCCGTAGCGGAGAAGCCGGCACCCGTGGCGCCGACCATCGAGGCCCCCGCCGCGCCCGCGCAACTCGCGGTAGCGGCGCCGGCCGCCGATCCGGCACCGGCTGCACCCGAGCCCGCCGCGCTGCCGCCGCCACCGCAGCCGACACTAGTGACGATGGTCGAGCCCGACATTCCGACGGCTGTACGCCGCCGCCTGAAGGGCGCTCAGAGCGCGACACTGCGCTTCAACGTGACGCCGGAAGGCGCCGTCGCGGATCTCGAAGTACTGGAAGTCAGCAACCCGGCGCTGCGCCAGCCGGTCGTCGACGCGATCCGTCAGTGGCGTTACAACCCGCCTGGCCAGTTGGTGGCACAGAAGGTGCAGCTGCAGGTGATCGACTCGCCCGATTGAGGCCGTTCGCGGCAGGGGTGGCACGGATACGACAAGGGGCGCCCGCGGGCGCCCCTTGTTTTGTAAAGCAAGGATGAGCCTTACGCGCCGTCGGGCACACGCACCACCGGCGCCGGGGCGGGCGGGAACTTCAGGTGGCCGACGTAGGTGAGCGGCTGGTCGACCTGGATCGAAGACACGTCGCCTTCGCGCATGTGCAGGATATCGGCCGGCGAAACCCAGGTCGGGTTGGACTTGGTGATCGGATGGCCCGCTTCGCGATAGGCCTCCAGCACGAATTGGGAGCAGAAGAAGCGGTCGTCGCCCGCAGAGCTGTTACCCAACTGCACTGTCGCCAGCCCGTTAATGCATGCGTCGCGGATCGAGGCCGGCACCGTAGGCAGCTCGCACAGCCGGCGCTCGATCGAAAACGGCGCCTGCATCATCACACCGACGTAGTTGTAGCGGTCGCCGACCTTTTCCTGCGCGAAGCTGCGGATACGCGCGGCAGCCGCGTCATCCAGCGTCGGGTGCCGAAAGGCGACGACCACTGATTCCTCGTCCAGCACCTCGGCCACCGAACGTACACGCACGCCTTCGCCCACCGCCTCGGCGACTTCGCCGTTGCCGATGTAGAGCGCTGCATGGCTCACCGGCGCCAGCGTGAACAGGCGGATGCCGGCCGAGGTGATGCCGTTGGCGGCGGAAAGCAGAATGTCGCCGGCGCGCAGCAGCTGTTCGCCGATCAGGGTGCCGCCGTTATGTGGCGACAAGGCCGCGCGCTGGAAGGCGATCGGCGGCTGGCCGCCGGGCTCAAGTGCAGTGAGCGGCTTTTCCGCCACTTGGGTGGCACAGGCGCTGCAGCACAGCAGCAGGCAGATCATGAGAATTCGGTGGATCACAAGCGGGGCCTTTCGGGATGAAGCCGCGATTGAAGCAGATTCGCCCTGCGCCGCGCCAGAGCCAAAAGTGCTGCAGGGACCGCGGTTGCTCGGAAACGACTTTGCACCGATCAAGAAAACGCGCCGTCGCGCCTTTACCGCGCGAAAAGCGGCGTGATTGAATGGCGGCCGGTTTGTCACCGAGCGCTCGCGCCTTGTTCCTGTACCGCCGCCTGATCGTCCGCTTCACCTTGCTCGCTGTGGTGTTCGCGCTGCTGGCGCCGGCGCTCGTGCACGGCGTACGGATCTGGCAAGGCGCACAGTTGCTCGACCTGTGTTCGGCGCGCGGCGCGCACCAGATGCTGCAATTCGCCGACGGCCATGTCGAGAAGCTGCCGGTCGGCAATCACGACGGCCATTGCAAGCTATGCCAAGGCGCCGGGCAGGCCCCCGCGCTGCACACGCAAGCCGCCGAACCGGCGTGGTACCGCGTCGCACTGCGTGCACCTGCGCCGACACCCCGCTCGCTGCCCCCCGCACCGCAGGGCGATGCGCTATGGACCGCGCTGCGAAAGCATGAGCCGCCCCGTCTGAGCTGAAGCCACGCCCGACCACGCGCCGCCCCGTGCGGGCGCCGCGCCTTCGTACGCACTTCATTCAGGCTCATCATGTCGAACCCTTTCCGTCTCGCGCCGCTCGCGGCCGCGATGGCGTGTGTCTGCGCACACGCCGAAGATGCTGTTACCACCGCTTCAGTTGCCACCACACCCGCCACGCAAGTCGCTCAGTTCGAACGCATCGTCGTTTCAGCTTCGCGCGAAGCGACTTCGCTACGTGCCACGCCGGCCGCCGTCGAGCGCATCGACGATGCGATGCTCGATGCACGCCGCCCCAGCTTCATCGGCCAGGTGCTCAACACCGCCCCCGGCGTATACATCACCGATCTTGGCAACGAGCAGCACAACACCTCGATCCGGCAGCCACTCTCCTACCAGGCGGTGTACCTGTACCTGGAGGACGGCCTGCCGATCCGCCCGGTCGGCCTCTTCAACCACAACGCGCTGTATGAGCTGAACCTCGCCTCGGCCGGCGCGATCGAGGTGATCAAGGGGCCGGCGTCTTCGCTCTACGGTGCCAACTCGGTCGGCGGCGCGATCAATCTGCTGACCGCAGCGCCGGGTGAATCGCCGGAACTGCAACTGGGTATCCAGCGCAGCAACGATGGCTACACGCGCGCCGAGTTCGACGCGTCGGACAGCTTCGGCGCCCACGGGCTGCGCGTAAGCGGCTACCTCGGCCAGCAGCGCGACGGCTGGCAGGAGCATTCGGATGCCGACAAACGCAGCCTGTCGCTGCGCTGGGACTGGCAGATCGCGCCGCAGCTGCGGCTCAAGACGGTGGCGAGCTACAACTACCTCGATACCGACATGCCCGGCTCGCTCAATGCGTCGGACTACGCGAGCCGGCCGGCGTTTTCGCCCAACAGTTTCACCTTCCGCAACGTCGAGGCGATGCGGCTGTCGTCGGCGCTTGAATCGCGCTGGCGCGCCGAGAGCCTCAGCACGCTGACGGCCTGGTGGCGGGACAACTCCACCGACCAACTACCGAGCTACTTGATCTTCGACACCGGCGCGAGCAGCGCATCGGGGCGCACCACCGACCAGCACTTCCGTTCGCTCGGCGTCGACCTGCGGCATCGCGAGGAATTCGCGCGCACGTTGCGCCTGATCGGTGGTGTGAGCCTCGATCACTCGCCGGTGGACGCCCGCGAAGACAACCTCGCGATCACCCGCGACCCGGCCAGCGGCCGTTACACCGGCTACCGCGTGGTTTCGGCTCGCCGCGACTATGACGTCACCGTGCAGAGCGCCGCCGCCTACCTGCAGGGCGAATGGCGACCAGTGCGCGACTTCACGCTGACCGCCGGCGCGCGGCATGACGACATCGGCTACGACTACAGCAACCACCTGACGCCGTCCGCCACCACCGGTGCGGCCTCGGGCTCACGCGACTATTCGCACACCAGCCCGAGCATCGGC
Organism: uncultured Uliginosibacterium sp.; assembly: GCA_945957295.1. Lineage (GTDB taxonomy): Bacteria > Pseudomonadota > Gammaproteobacteria > Burkholderiales > Rhodocyclaceae > Niveibacterium. The sequence continues at coordinate 5,969 of CAMFLH010000015.1, read as the reverse complement.
GCTGCCTGGGATGCGACCCGCACGCTCAACCTCTACACCCGTTACAGCCAGGGTTTCACACCGCCCGAGGTCAGCAGCCAGTACGGCGGCGCACTCGCCACGCCGGATCTGCGGCCGGCGGTGTTCGACAACGTCGAGGCTGGTGCGCGCTGGGCGCTACCGGACCACAGCCTGAGCGCCGAACTGACGGTCTATCGGCTGACCGGCAGCGACGAGATCCTCAGCTACACGATACGGCCCGGCGTGTCAGAGCCGCGCAACGCCGGCAGCACCCGCCATGTCGGTGTCGAATTCGGCAGCCAGGCACGGCTGGGCAGCTTCGAGGCGATGTTTTCCGGCGCATGGGCCACGCACCGCTACGGCGACTATCGCCCCAGCGCAACGCTGGACTTCAGCGGCAAGGACATGCCCGGTGCACCACGCCTGCTCGCCAACGCCGAGCTGGCGTGGGTGCCCGATGCGCGCTGGCGGATCGCGGTGGAAGGCCAGCATGTCGGCGCCTACTGGATGGATAACGCAAACACCGTGCGCTACGACGGCCACGCGCTGGCGCATCTACGCGCGAGCTGGCGCGAAGGCAGCTGGGAAGTGTTTGGCCGCATCGCCAACCTGTTCGACGCCCGCTATGCCGAGATCGCCGCGAGCAGCTACACCGGAAGCGGCACCCGCGCGCCGGACAAGCAAGACACCTACACCCCTGGCGCGCCGCGCACCGTGTTCGTCGGCCTGCGCTACCGCTTCGGCGGTGGCGCACAGGAAGCCACGACAACGCAGACAGCGCACGCCGACAAGGCCGAGGTGCGTTCATGAAAGCCGCGCTGTGGACCGCGCACCGCTGGCTTGGCCTGCTCAGCTGCGTGGGCGTGGTGCTGTGGGGGCTCTCGGGTGCGCTGCATCCGGTGTTGTCACGCGTACAGCCTCGGGCCGCCGCGATGCAGCCGCCGCAGCCCGTCATCGACACCACGAACGCAGCGCCGCTCGCCACACTGCTGCAGGCCGCGAAGGTCGAACGCATCGGAGCGCTGTCGTTGGCCGATGTGGCCGGGCGCGCAGCCTGGCGGGTCGATGCGCGGGCCGGCACATCCACGCGCTACTTCGCGCTCGATGACGGCAGCGAGCTGGCCGATGCCGACCGCACGCGGGCCCTGGCACTGGCGCGGCACTACGTCGGCCGGGCGGACACGCCGGTGCTGGCCGTCACGCAGCTCCGGCGTTTTGATGACGACTACCGGCCCGGCAATCGCATCCTGCCCGTCTGGCGCATCGATTTCGCAGAGGCTAGCGGTCTGCGTGCGTATGTCGACACCGAACAAGGGCGCCTTGTCAGCCTCACCGACGATCGCCGTGCGCTGTTGAGCCGCCTGTTCCGCATCGGCCACAACTTCGAGCCGCTGGCGGGCTGGCCCGGGCTGCAACGCGCGCTGCTGTCGCTGCTGTTGGTGTTCGCCACGCTGTCGGCGCTGATCGGCCTGTGGTTCTGGTGGGTTTTGCGGCACAACGCGGCACGCCGCCTGGCGCGGCGCCCACTGGCACGCTGGCACCGCCGCCTTGCCTGGCCGCTTGCACTGGTGATGCTGGCCTTCAGCCTGACCGGTTTGCTGCATCTGTGGGTCGGTGCCGCGCAGGATGAGATGCCCGCCCTGCATGCCCCGCTGGATCTGCCGACGCGCATGCTCGGTGCGGTGCCGGCCGGGCGCTTCACGCTCCTTGCACTGGTGCCGGGCGGCGGCACAGCGCAATGGCTGGGGCAGTTGGCCGACGGCCCGCACGCGGTGAAGACCGAGGCGGCGGCCGCGCGCCATGCCACGCACGGCGGCAGCGTCACAGCGCCGCATCTGCTGCGTTTCGCGCTCGACTCCGGCTTGCTGCTCGACCATCGCGTCGACAAGCTCGCTTTCGCGCAAGTCGCCACCGCCACCGGCATCACCGAGACGACGCTGCGCGGCGGTACCTGGATCACCCGCTTCGACGACGAATATGGCTTCCGCTTCAAACGGCTGCCGGTGATCCGCGTGCTCGGCGAGGATGCACGCTTCTACGTGGAGCCGATGAGCGGCGTGGTGGTGCGCGTGAATGACACCGACGCGCTGGAGAGCCGCCTCTTCGCGATCGCCCACACCTGGCGCTGGAGCCCGGCTTGGAAGGAAGTGATCGACTGGACACAGGCCGGCGTTTCGCTCGTGATCGTCGCGCTCGGTCTCGTCGGCGTACTGTTGTTCCTGCGCCTGCCGCGGCTGCGTCGCCACAGCGGCCCGACGCCCAGCCGCACGGCGATCGCCGGCAGCCCCGCCGTGTAGCCACGGCTGCCCCCGGGCCAAGCTCGGGGGCCCTTCAGCTTTTGCGGATTTCGCCGACAATGCACTTGGACCCGGGCGAACCTGAAGCGCGGGCACAGCACGCAGATGATTGCCGATGTCCGACAAGCAGCAAGTCCTGATTCCGGTCGCAGATTTCGAACTCACCGTCGGCAAGCCGGTGCCCTACAACCTGTTTACCCGCGGCGGCATCCTCGTGCTGGCAGCGGGCTCGGTGGTGGCCGACGACGACATGCTCGGCCGCCTGCTCAGCACGCGGCCCTTCCGCACCGCGGAAGGCATTGCGCGCGCCGGCATGGCACTGGCCGACGAGGGCGACAAGGAACTGCTGATCGGCGAGAGCCGCGATCCGTTCCGCGAACTGGGCCATGCGGTCGAATCAATTGAACTGTTCTTGCGCCTACCGGGCGACGACGATGCACGCCCCTACAACGTGCCCTTCTTCGGCCTGATGCCGATGCAAGCACTGATCGTCGGCGCGCCCTTCATCAGCCGCAACTTCTTCTGGCGCGACCATGAGGGCCTGCCGCTGTTCGTGAAGCTGCGTAGCGGCCGTTACCTGTACGCCTTCGAGACCAGCGTGACGCGCTACGGCGCCGCACCTACCGCCTACCTGATGCTCGCGTATCCGAAAGTCGCGCAGCGCAAGGCCTACCGTTCGTCACTGCGGGTCAGCGCCGCGCTGCCCGCGGTGATCGAGGCCGCCGGCAAGGAGAAACTCAAGGTGGCGATCTCGGACATGTCCGACAAGGGCTGCGCAGTCGACACGCAGTTCGTGATCGGTGAGATCGGCAGCCAGGTCACACTGACCTTCCGCATGCGCCTCGACAACGAGGCCTACATGCTGTCGCTGCCCTGCATTATCCGCAACCAGCAAACACGTAAGGGAGGCCTGCTGCACTACGGCCTTTCTTTCGGTGACACGCACCAACACCTGCCCTGGCATCAACGCATGGCCTTGAAGGCCTATCTTTACGACGGACTGATTGATACCGGCACGCGGCAATAGCCGTCCTACAATCAGCAGATGCAAGCACCTGTTCCCGTCACCCTGCTGACCGGTTTCCTCGGCAGCGGCAAGACCACCCTGCTCAATCACCTGCTGCGCGATCCGGCCCTGGCCGGCTGCGCGGTGCTGATCAACGAGGTCGGCGAAGTCGGCCTGGATCACTTGCTGATCGAGCGCGTGGACGAAGAAGTCGTACTGCTCGAATCCGGCTGCCTGTGTTGCACGGTGCGCGGCGACCTGGCCCGCACGCTGCGAGAGCTGAGCTTGCGGCAGGAGGAAGGCCGCCTGGCGCGGCTTGATCGTGTGGTGATCGAAACCACCGGCCTGGCCGACCCTGCGCCGGTGATCCACACGCTGATGCGTGACCCTTTCCTCGCCCACCGCTTCCGGCTCGATGGCGTGGTGGCGACGCTGGACCCGCGCCACGCAGGCTGGCAGCTCGCGCAACACCCCGAAGCCGAGCGCCAGATCGCCTATGCGGACCGGATCGTGCTGACGAAATGCGACATCGCAACACAGGCCGAACGCGATGCCGCCGCGCGTGCGCTTGATCGCCTGAACCCGTCCGCCACACGCTTCGAAGGCCAGATGGGGCGCGTGCCGAGCGACCTACTCGCCGGCATGGCCTTCAGCCAGGGCCCGCGGCCGGCTGCGGCGCTGGGTACCTGGCTGGGCAGCGGGCGCGTGGAAGCCGCCGATGCACGCGACGCCTTCGGCCGCAGCGTAAGTGCGACCCACTCGCGGGACATCCAGACCCATCTGCTGCGTTTCGAGACGCCCTTCGAATGGGACGCCTTCATCGACGCCTTCGATCTGCTGCTGCAGGTCACCGGCGAACGCATCCTGCGGGTGAAAGGCTTGGTGAACGTCGCAGGCGAGACCGGGCCACGCGTTGTTCACGCGGTTCAGCAGGAACGCTATCCAGAGAGCAGTCTGCCGGACTGGCCCGACGACGACCGTGACACCCGCCTCGTCTTCATCACCCGCGATCTGCCGCGCGCACCGATCGAAAAGGCCTTCCTCGCGCTCTGCGGGGTCAGCGCACGGCCAACGGTGCCGGCCTGAGCTGCCAGCAAGCCAGTCGGGGCAGTTGCTTGTCATTTATTACAGATGCATCATCCGGGGCTTCCATTTTGTAGTTTTCAGTGATTTGCGGGGCAGCACATGGGTATTCAGAGGTTTGCATCGATTCGTGGGATCCGCTCCGCATGCTTGTCGGCCGTTGCCGTCGCGATGATGGCCGCCTGCGGCGGCGGTGGCGGCGCCGCGTCGACCCGCACCGACGGTGGCAGCGGCACGGGCGGCGGCAACGAAGGTGAAGTTGTTGCGCCCCCCAACATCATCGCGGGCCAGGAAATCGGTACCGTCACCGTTGCGCCGAGCACCGACGCGAGCGGCCCGATCGTCGCCACCTTTGGTGTCACGCTGCCGCCCGGCACGGCCGAGAACATCATCGCGCAGCGCGGCGGCGCCAACATCGCGACGCAGATCGACGTCAAGCGCCGCCATGCCGACGGCACGATCCGCCACGCGATCATCTCGACGCAGCTGCCCGACGCGGCGGGCGGGCCGATCAAGCTCGCCACCGCGAACACCACCGCTACGGGCGGCGCCGATCTGGCGACAATGCTGGCCGGGACGGTCAACTACAGCGTCGAGATCCGCGAAGCGGGCACCTCGTATCGCACCAGCCTGCGTGATGCGCTCAAAAACGGCGGCGACGCCTGGCTCAGCGGCCCGCTGGTGAACGAATGGCGCGCCCGCGTGGCACCGGTGGACGCCAACAAGGCTGCCCACCCTGGGCTGCGTGTGCTGTTCGATGCACGTTTCGAAAGCAACAAGCGTGGCCGCGCCTCGATCACGATCGAGAACGTGGAATCCACCGCGGCGCGCGGAGACCGCACTTACGACATCACGATGACGGACGAGCGCGGCACAGTGCTGTTCAGCCAGACCGCCATCACCCAGCCCTATCAGACCCGCTACCGCAAGGTGTTCCAGTTCGGCGGCGCAGCAAGCCCGATCGTAACGCCCGACATTGCGCTGCTGAAGAAGAGCCGCTCGATCCTGAACTACACCGACACGCCGCTGCCGGCCAGCGCGGTGGACAACATCGTCAGCCAATGGACCAAGTCCAAGCGCGGTCTGTTCGACAGCGGCATCGTCACCTCCGCGATGCCCAACACCGGCGGCCGCATGGACATTGGGCCGCTACCCGCTTGGACAGTCATCGCGCTGCTCTCAAGCAATCCGAAAGCCCATGAGGTGATGTACGACGCCGCAGAGCGTGCGGGCGTGTTCTCGGTGCATTACCGCGACGCCGAAACCGGCGACATCATCAGCATCAACAAGCACCCAACGGTCACGCTGGGCAGCGCATCGCAATGGTCCGACCCAGCAGACCGCCTGCCAAACACCACGCTGCCTCGCACCACCCCACACCAGCCGGATACCGCCCATCAGCCCTCGCTGGCCTTTGTTCCCTACATGCTCAGCGGCGACCGCTACTACCTGGATGAGCTGTATTTCTGGGCGGACTGGAACCTGATCTCGATGCACCACGACTACCGCGAGAAGGAGAAAGGCCTGGTGCACAACGACCAGGTACGCGGTCAGGCCTGGTCGATGCGCACGCTGGCTCACGC
>CAMFLH010000014.1 GCA_945957295.1 uncultured Uliginosibacterium sp. | reverse complement strand
GCCCCTTCACGAACCTCTCGTCTTACCTCGTATCGCCCAGCCCAAACCGGTTGAACCAGAAGTGCCAACGAGATAAAAACGGCGGTGATCCGCTGAGCAAATCCCGCGCTCATTTCTTCACCCCGCCCCTGCCCTGCCGGAACTTCGAGACTCGCATCTCATAGCGCGCCAACACCGTCTTGCACTCATCGAGCTTGAGCGTGACGCTTGACCCGTAACCAAACGCGGCCGCGAATAGGTAGGCACGGTCGGTACCAAACATGCGGGCAATCTCTGCATTCAGGTCGAGGGACTCCCGCTCCAACATCGACCGCTGACTAATCTCGACGCAACCTAGCGCAAGTCCGGTGAGATAGCCAAATCCCTTTAGGCCGTCATCCAGTTGCTCTTCCGGATCCACGATTGAAGTTGATTTCTCCTCGGCGGCGAACGTCGGGTTTGTTCCCCAAGGCGCCAAGAGCCCGACGACTATCGAACCCACGGCAAGACTGGAGCGGAATCGCATGTTGGGAACTCCCTAGGTAAGTGCATTCAAGGAACGCTTAACGCTACGGACAGTAGCCGCCAACTCCTGCGACCCTCAGACTGATGCCAGTTTGGGATCGCGCCTGCCATCGGCAGCCAATGAGTGATGATGTCTCTACAGCAAGAGACTACGGACCGTTATAGACGATCTATTGCACGCCCTCCACCATCGTTTTGGCGCCCGCTGAATCCCCCCCGATTTCGGTAGGCACGCCGACGTTTGCCCGACGACAAAAACGGGGCGGTCGTGTCAGCGCGACCGAGCAGCCCCTTTCTGGGTGAGAGGGCGCCGTTAGGTGCGTCAACCGCCCTGATCGCTGGCGCTAACGGACTCGACTGGCCATTGGCAAGCAATCGCTGAACTCGCGAAACGGGATGCACGGCAACATTCGGCAAAGGCCAACAGCGCGCAGGCGCCCATCCTTCACTGCAATCGTCATCCCACAGCGACCGACATCGTTCTTCGCACTCAGCGTCTTGTCATTTGTGAGGGACAATCTCGCCTTGCGGTCCAGGCCACTTTGAGCCAGGACGATCGGTGAGCCCCCGACATGTCACAACCCGCTCCCGCAGCGCCAACGGCCGTGAGCTTCCGCGAGGCCTTCCTGTTCTGGCTGAAGCTCGGTTTCATCAGCTTCGGCGGCCCCGCGGGGCAGATCGCGATCATGCATCAGGAGCTGGTGGAGCGCCGTCTCTGGATCTCGGAACGCCGCTTCCTGCATGCGCTGAACTACTGCATGGTGCTGCCCGGCCCGGAGGCGCAACAGCTTGCGACCTATATCGGCTGGCTGATGCATCGCAGTTGGGGCGGCATCGTGGCGGGCGCACTGTTCGTGCTGCCATCGCTGCTGATCCTGATTGCACTGTCGTGGGTGTATGTCGCGTTCGGCAACGTGCCGCTGGTGGCCGGTCTGTTCTACGGCATCAAGCCGGCGGTCACCGCGATCGTGCTGCATGCTGCTCAACGCATCGGTTCGCGGGCGCTGAAGAACCGCACGATGTGGGCGATTGCAGCCGCGTCCTTCATCGCGATCTTCGCGCTGAACCTGCCCTTCCCCGCCATCGTTGCGGCGGCGGCACTGGTCGGTTACCTCGGCGGCCGCTTCGCGCCCGACACCTTCCGCACCGGAGGTGGACACGGCAAAGCCAGCTCGTCCTACGGCCCGGCACTGATCGATGACGACACCCCCACGCCACCGCATGCGCGCTTCCGCTGGTCGCAGCTGCTCGTTATCGCGGCAGTTGGCGCGGCGCTGTGGCTGATCCCGATCAGCCTGCTAACGCTGCACTACGGCTGGCAACACGACCTGACACAGATGGGATGGTTCTTCACCAAGGCGGCGCTGCTGACTTTCGGCGGCGCCTACGCGGTGCTGCCCTACGTTTATCAAGGTGCTGTTATCCACTACGGCTGGCTGACACCGACGCAGATGATCGACGGCCTCGCGCTGGGCGAAACCACGCCGGGGCCGCTGATCATGGTGGTGGCCTTCGTCGGCTTCGTCGGCGGCTATGCGAAGGCAGTATTCGGGCCGGAGCACCTCTTCCTTGCTGGCGCGGTGGCCGCAATGCTGGTGACCTGGTTCACTTTCCTGCCGTCTTTCCTGTTCATCCTCGCGGGCGGGCCGCTGGTCGAGGCGACCCACGACGATCTGAAATTCACCGCGCCGCTCACCGCGATCACCGCCGCGGTTGTCGGCGTGATCCTGAACCTTGCGCTGTTCTTCGGCTATCACGTGCTGTGGCCGGCCGGGTTCTCGGGCCGCTTTGACGCCATCTCAGCAGCGATCGCCGCAGCAGCCGCCCTTGCGCTGTTCCGCTTCAAGCGCAATGTGATGCATGTGATCGGCGCCTGCGCGCTCGCAGGCCTGCTGATCCGGCTGCTGGCCGGCTAACGGGATCAGAGGATCAGGGCACCAGCGACAGGAACAGGAAGGCCGCAAAGATCACCAGATGCACCGCGCCCTGCATCAGGTTCGTGCGGCCAGTGCCCAAGGTAATCGTGCTGACAAGACAAGCAAGGCCAAGCAGCACCAGATCCTTGGGATCGAGCCCGAGCACCAGCGGCAGGTCGAACAACACCGCGGCCAGAACCACGACGGGGATCGTCAGCCCGATGCTCGCGAGCGCCGAGCCCAACGCGAGGTTCATGCTGGTCTGAAGGCGGTTCGCCATTGCTGCACGCAGTGCCGCGGTGGTTTCGGGCAGTAGCACCAGCATCGCGATCGCGATACCGATCACGGACTGCGGCGCCCCGGCGGCGGCGACGGCAGCCTCGATTTGCGGCGACAGCATCTTGGCCAGCCCCACCACCGTCACCAGCGAAACAAGCAGTAAGCCGAAGCTGGCCCACGCCGCGGCAAGGCTGGGCGGCGCAGCGTGCGCATCGGCGTCGTCCGCCCCAACGAGCGGCAGGAAGTAATCGCGATGTCGTACCGTCTGCACGAACACGAAGACTGCCCACAGCGTGAGCGATGCCACCGCGGTAAACACTAGCTGCGAGGTTGAGTAATGCGCCACTGGTGCCGAGGTCGTAAAGATCGGCAACACCAGCACCATGGCGGCCATCGTCACGAGCGCCGCCAAGGCCGGCCCTGCGCCCTCGGTACGGAAAGACTGTTCGCGGTGTCGCAGCGCGCCCGCCAGTAGGCAGCCACCAATCACGCCGGTGCAGATGATCATCACCGTGGCGTACACCGAATCGCGCGCCAGCGCCGCTTTCTCGGGCCCGCCGGCGAGCATCATCGACACGATCAGTGCAACCTCGATCACCGTGATTGCCAGCGCCAGCACCAGTGTGCCGAAGGGTTCACCGACGCGATGCGCGACCACCTCGGCATGGTGAACCGCGGCCACCACCACCGCCATCAGCGCCACCGCACAGGCGATCGTCAGCGCAGCGCCGAGCGGAAGTTTGAGCGCAGCCCCAAGCAGAACAAGCGCCACAACGGGAACCAGCACCGGCCAATGACGCATCACAGCGATCCTTTCAAAACCCGGTTGAGCGAGGCGTCATTCTGCCTGTTGGCGCAGCAAGCTGTTAGATACCGGCGGCGAATCCATGCTGCCGCCATGCCTCGTAAGCGACCAGCGCTACGGTGTTGGAGAGGTTGATGCTGCGGTTGCCCGGCAGCATCGGCACGCGCAGGCAATGCTCGGCATCGAATTCGTCGCGGATCGCCTGCGGCAGGCCGGCTGTTTCACAGCCGAACACCAGCACGTCGTCAGGCGTGTAGCGCACCGTGTCGTAGCGCACTGTGCCGCGCGAGGTCAGCGCAAAGAAACGCTTGCCGGCGAGTGCGGCGCGGCAGGCGGCCCAGTCCGGGTGCACCGTGACATGCGCAAGGTCGTGGTAGTCCAGGCCGGCGCGCTTGAGCTGCTTGTCGGAAAGGTCGAAACCGAGCGGCTCGACCAGATGCAGCCGAGCACCGACATTGGCGCTCAGCCGGATCGCGTTGCCGGTGTTGGGCGGAATTTCGGGGTGAACCAGAACGATGTCCAGCATGGCTCAATCCAGCTTTTTGCGCAGCGCAGCGATGAAATCGGCGGCCGCCGGATCACCCTCGGCTGGCGCCCAGGGCGCAAAGTCCTCGGGCGAGAACGGCACATAGGGGCCACCCTTCACTTCTAGGAACACGGTGCCGGGCTCAAGCGCAACGAGCGAATGCCACACGCCCAAGGGCACATGCAGACCGAACGCATCCCCAGCGGCAGAGAGGCGTGCCGCGCGGATCACGGCGCCATCGTCATCGAACTCGAAAACGCCGACGCTACCGCGCACGACGAGCAGGGTTTCTTCCTTGCCGGCATCCAGGTGGCGGTGCGGCCGCACATAGCTGTCCGACTCCATCGCGTTGAAGAAACGCTGCGCAGGCGCTTCGGACGACGTGTGCAGGTTGAGATTCTTGCGCCGGCGCGGTAGCTGCCGCGCTTCATCCAGCGCGGGCGCCAGCAGCGCTGAATCCAGCAATACGGAACGGGTCATGCGAGAGAACTCCTGAAACGACAACGGGCGCCCGAAGGCGCCCGCCCCGACTGCAAGGTCGCGATCAGAACCCGATCGTGAGACCGATGTTGGCAACCGGGTAGTACTGGAACTTCTTCAGCTCGTCGCCGAGCTTCGCCTGTTCGGCAGCAACGTCGCTCTGCAATTGCGAGCACGCCGGCGTACCGACGATTGCGCTGCCGCAGTTGGCGCTCAGCTCGGCCTTGGGCGTGCCCTGGAACACCACGCCAAGGTCGAAGTAGAAGTTCACGCCGGCGGTGGCGACGTTGCCGTAGCCAATGCCAAGGTAAGGCGCAGCCTTGTTGCCCGCTTTGACGGTGCCGTTGAGCGTGCCGACGGCAGCGGCCGGATAGGTGTTGCCGTTGATGGTGTAGCTGCTGCCGGTCGGCGTGCCGGTAACGTCAACCTTGTTGTCGTTCAGGATCAGGCCGCCCGTGATACGGAACGGGCCAAGCGGGCTCCAATCCAGCAGCAGGCTACCGTTCGACAGCTTGAGCTTGCCGTCGTACTTCACGTCGGTCACTTCGACATTGTTGCTGTAGTTCAGATAGGAGTAACCGACCCGAGCGAGCAGCGTCGGCGCGATGCTGAAGCCAATGTCGCCACCGATACCGGTCGTGCCGGCGCGCACGCCCACGCCGACGGCCTGGGCCTGGCTGGCTGCAGTGATGGCGGCAATGGCGAGCGCAATGCGAAGAGCTTTCATGCTGGGGATCCTCCCGAATTTGTGTGGCGCGATTATCCGCGCAGCGTCGCGCGACGCAAAGCCTTACAAATTTTCGCGTCGCGGCAACACAACGTCAGCGCTGTTCGGACGGCAACGAAACGCAGCGCCCGCTGCTGCCTGGGCGCTGCCACGCAGACGGCCTTTGTCAGACCGCAACGACGCCAGCCGAACGTCGTCGGCGCGTATTACCCGGCGGGTTTGGTCTGAGCCTCGATTCGCCTGTCCATCCACGCACCACCCAGCGCGCGGTAGAGCTCGAGCGACGCCCCCAACACCGCACTTTGTGTGGCGATGCGGTTCAGGTCGGCCGAGAACAACGCGCGGTCGGCGTCAATCACTTCGAGGTAGCTGGTGTAGCCATTCTCATAGCGCAACTTGGCCAATTCGGCGTAACGCGTCAGCGCCTCGACCTGGCGCGTCGACGCGGCCAGTTGTTCGCGCAGCTTCACCCGAGACACCAGCGCATCGTCGACCTCGCGGAAGGCGTTCTGCACTGTCTTCTGGTACTGCGCCACCAGCGCTTCGCGCGACGCCCGCGCGCTGTCGACGCTGGCGCCGATGCGGCCGGCATCGAAGATCGGCTGCGTCAGCCCCGCGACGCCGCTCCACACCTGATTACCGTCGTTGAACAGCGCCGAAAGGTCTCCGCTCGCGACGCCGAACAAACCGGTCAGGCTGATGCTCGGGAACCATGCAAGGCGCGCTGCATCGACACGTGCATCCGCCGCCGCAAGCTGTGCCTCGGCGGAGCGGATATCCGGGCGGCGCGCCAGCAACTGCGATGGCAGCCCGGCCGGCACATCAGGGTCGCGCAGGTCAGCGAGCGCCTTGCCGCGTTCGATCGGCCCCGGGTTGCGACCCAACAGCACCGACAGTGCGTTCTCGGCCTTGCCGATCGCCGATTCGATCTGCGGCACGGCGGATACCGCCTGCTCGTATTCCGAGCGTACTTGGGCCAGTTCCACCTCGGAGATCACGCCGCCATCAAAGCGCAGCTGAAAGAGGTCGAGGCTGGTCTTGCGCAACGCCAGCGTGTTGCGCGAGATCTCCAACTGGCTGTCGAGCTGGCGCAGTGTGAAGTAGCCCTGCGCAACCGAGGCGGCGAGCGATAACCACACGCCGCGCTGCACTTCCCGCTGCGCAAGCAGGTCGGCGCGGGCAGCGTCGGTGGCACGGGCGAGCTTGCCCCACAGATCGATTTCCCAAGTGAGGTTGAGCCCAACCGAGAAGGCGTTGGCCGGCTTGGGCGGGAAATCGCCACCCTTGCCCCGCGCGGCTTGTGCGCCCAGCCCAAGTTGCGGGAATCGATCCGCGCTGGTGGCCGTCACGCGTGCACGATAGTTTTCGACGTTGGCCGCGGCGATGCGCACATCGGGGTTAGCGGCGAAGGCCAGATCCATCAACTGGTTGAGCGTAGGGTCGTCGAAGGCGGTCCAGAAATCGTGCGCCAGTTCGGCATCCACGTCCTGCGCCGAGGGCGCCGGGTTCTCGCTGCGCCAGCGCTCGTAAGGCTGCAAGGAAGGTTTGGTTTCGCTGTGGAAGAGCGCGCAGCCGCCCAACAGGGACGCCAGCGCGAGGCTCATCACTGAACGCTGGAAGGTCTTAGTCATGATGCGCCTCCCCAGACACCGCCTTCTTCCCGCCGAGTTTTTCGGCCAGTGTTTGAACCATCACGAAGAACAGCGGCACGAAGAACAGCGCCAGTGTCGTTGCGCCAATCATGCCGCCGATCAGGCCGGTGCCGATCGAGTGCCGCGAGTTGGCGCCTGCGCCCGTCGCGATCGCGAGCGGCACCGCACCGGCGATGAAGGCCATCGACGTCATCACGATCGGCCTCAACCGCAATCGCGCGGCCTCCACCGCCGCTTCAACGACAGGCAGCCCTTCTTGGCGCTTGAGCACCGCGAACTCGACGATCAGGATCGCGTTCTTCGCCGCGAGGCCGACAAGCGTGACCAGACCGACCTGGAAGTAGATGTCGTTCTCCAGCCCACGCAAGAAAATGGCCACCAGCGCACCGAAGATACCGAACGGCACGGCGGTGATGACCGAGAAGGGCAGACCCCAGGATTCGTACTGCGCGGCGAGGATCAGGAACACCATGATGATGCCGAATGCGAAAACGATCGCCGTAGTGCCGCCCGCCTGCTTTTCTTCATACGCAATGCCCGACCATGCGAAGGAGAAGCCCTCGGGCAAGGTTTCGGCCGCCACGGCTTCCATCGCCTGGATCGCCTGCCCCGAGCTGTACCCCGCCGCTGCGTTGCCGGTGACCTTGGCCGCCGAAAAACCGTTGAATCGGCTAATCAGCTCGGCGCCGGTAGTGAAGTGTGTCGTCGTCACCGCAGAGAGCGGCAGCATCTTGCCGCCGGACTGCCGCACATAGATGTTCTGCAGGTCATCCGGCGATTCACGATACTTCGGCTCCGCCTGAAGGATCACCTGGAACACGCGCGAGAAGGCGTTGTACTGACTCACGTAGAGCGAGCCGAATAGCGTCTGCATGGCGGCGTAGACATCCTGCACTGGTACACCCAGCGTCTCGGCGCGGTTGCGGTCGACCTCAACCTTCAACTGCCGCGACGAGGCGTTCACCAGCGTCGTCATGTCGGCCAGTTCGGGGCGTTTCTTCGCCGCGGCAACAAAGGCCTTGGTCACCCGATCGACTTCGGCATAGTTCGCGCCGCCCTTGCTCTGGATCCAGAACTCGAAGCCGCCGGAACTGCCCAGACCCGGTATCGGCGGCGGCAGCAGCGGCACGACAACACCGTCCTGAATCGACGCACTCGCTTTGCGTACCTGGTAGACCGCCGCATTCGCCGACGCCCGCAGCCCTCCTCCACGTTCCTCGAAGGGCTTCATCTCAACGAAGACGATGCCCGCGCTCGACTTCATCTGGTTGTCGATCATGCTGAAGCCAGGAATCGACGAGGTATTGCGCACCGACGGCAACTTGGCGAAATCCCGCGCGACCTGCTCGGTGGTCTTCTGCGTGCGGTCGAGACTGGCCGCATCCGGCAGGATCGTCGCGGCCAGCACATAGCCCTGATCCTCCATCGGCACGAAGGAGCCGGGAATATGTTTGAAGAGCCCGAGGATGGCCGCGACCATCGCGACGAACACCAGCATCGCCAGCGACACCCGCTTGATCGTCAGCTGCACCCCCGCCGCGTAGCTTGATGTCATCCGCTCGAACACCCGGTTGAACCAGCGGAAGAAACGGTTCGGCTCGCCGTGTTGCGGCTTGAGCATCAGCGCCGCCATCGCCGGCGTGAGCGTCAACGCCACAAAACCTGACAGCGCCACCGAAATCACGATCGTGATCGCGAACTGTTTGTACAGCAGGCCGGTGGTGCCGCTGATGAAGGCCACCGGAATGAATACGGCCGAGAGCACCAGCACAATCGCGATGACCGGGCCGGTGACCTCGTCCATCGCCTTGAACGCGGCGTCGCGCGGTGAGAGCTTGAACTCGTGCATGTTGCGTTCAACGTTCTCGATCACGACGATCGCGTCGTCGACCACGATGCCGATCGCCAGCACCAGGCCGAACAGGGTCAGCATGTTGATCGAGAAGCCAAGCAGCGTCATGCCGATGAAGGTGCCGACCAGCGACACCACCACCGCCAGCGTCGGGATAATCGTCGCGCGCAGGTTCTGCAGGAACAGGTAGACCACCAGCACCACCAGCACCACCGCTTCGAAGAGCGTGTGCACCACCTCGTTGATCGAATCCTGCACAAAGGTGGTGGTATCGAGCGAGACAAGGTAGTCCATCCCTTCCGGGAAGGTCTTCTTCATCTCCGCCATCATCGCGCGCACATCCTTGGCGACCTGCAGCGCGTTGGAGCCCGCCTGCTGATAGACGGCGATCAGCGTGGTCGGCTTGCCGTTCATCGTGGCGCGGACGAGGTAGTCCTTCTGTCCCACCTCGGCGCGGCCGACGTCGCCCAGGCGCACGATCGCCGCGCCCTTGGCATCGGTGCGCAGGATGATGCGTTCAAATTCGCTCGGGTCGGAGAAGCGCCCGCCAGCGACGACAGGGAAAGTCAGCTCCACCGGCCGGTCGGTCGGCGAAGCGCCGACGCGGCCGATGCCGAACTGCTGGTTCTGCGCCGACACCGCGCGCTGGATGTCGGTCGGCGTGATGCCCAGCGCCGCCATGCGATCCGGCTTGAGCCAGATGCGCATCGCCAGATCCGGCACGCCCATGATCGAAGCCTGGTTCGCACCCGGCACCCGCTTGATCGCATCAAGCACATACACGTTGGCGTAGTTGGCGATGTACTTGTCGTCGAAGCGCCCATCCGGCGAATACAGGCCCAGCAGCATCAGGAAGCTGTTGGAGCGCTTCGCGACGCTGACACCGGCCTTCTGCACGATGTCTGGCAGCTGCGTCATCGCGAGGCTGATGCGGTTCTGCACCTGCACCTGCGCGATGTCCGGGTCGGTGCCGACCTTGAAGAACACCGTCAGCGAATACTGCCCCGCCGCCGAGCTGGTCGACTGCATGTACATCATGTTGTCGACGCCGTTGATCTGGGCTTCGAGCGGCGCGGCCACCGAGTCTTCGATCGTCTTCGCGTCGGCGCCTGGGTAGGCGGTGGAGATCGTGACCTGCACCGGTGAGATGTCCGGGTACTGCGCGATCGGCAGCGCATACATCGCCGCGAGGCCCGCAATCGTCAGCACAATCGAGAGCACCGTGGCGAGAATCGGCCGCCGGATGCAAAGGTGGGAGATCATCGTTGCGCTCCCTTACTTCGCGACTGCTGCAGACTGTTCGGCTTGCGGCATCACTACCGGATCGGCCTCCACCTTGAAGGCCTCCAGCGTCTTCACAATCTTCACCGGCACATCCGGGCGCAGCTTCATGCCACCGTCGACAACCAGCTGGTCGCCGGCCTTCAGACCGCCCGACACCACCCAGTTTTCGCCCTGCATGGAAGCCAGCTGCAGCGGCCGCACTTGCGCCTTGCCCGCCGCATCGACGACGAAGGCGAGATTCCCTTGCGCCGTTTGCAGCACTGCGCGTTGCGGCACGATGATGCCGTTGAGCCGATACGCGCCGTGCAGGCGCACCCGCACGAACTGCCCCGGACGCAGCGTGCCCTTCGTATTCGGCAATTCAGCGCGCGCCAGGAAAGTACCCGTCTCCTGACTGAAGGAAGCATCGGTGAAGGTAAGCCGGCCGGTTTCCTCGAAGCGCGAGCCGTCCGCCAGCACCACCTCGACGCGGAAGTCGCCCTCCTTCGGCGCCCGCACAACGCCCTTCTTCACCATGTCGCTGAAATTCAGCTGCTGGTTCTCCGAGATGCTGAAGTTCACCCGCATCGGCGACAGCGCCGCGACGTAGGTCAGCAAGCTGTTCTGCGGGTCGAGGTAGGTGCCTTCGGCCACCTTGGCAAAGCTCGCCAGCCCGCTGACCGGCGAGCGGATCAAGGTGTAGGAGAGATTCAGCTCGGCGGTAATCACGCTGGCCTTGGCGGCCTCCACGCCGGCCGCGGCCGCGCGGTAGTTGCCGATCGCGTCGTCGCGATCCTTCTGGCTCACCGCGTTCTTCTCGGCCAGCGGCTCGATCCGCTTGCGGTTGGCCTCTGCCGTCACCAGCCGCGCCTCTTCCTGCGCCAACTGGGCCTTCGCCACCTGCAGCTGGGCCTCGAAAGGCTTGCGATCAAGCTGGAAGAGCGGCTGCCCCTCCTTGACCATCGCACCTTCGCGGTACTCACGTTTTTCCAGGAAGCCACTAACCCGCGCGCGGATCTCGACCTGACGCGAGCTTTCGGTCTGGCCGACGAATTCCGGCACGATCGGTACGTCCTGAACTGTTACCGGTTGGATCGTGACCTCGGGCGCCGACGCGCCTTGCGGTGTCGGCTTGCCCATCCCGCACGCAGCGAGTGAAAACGCGAGCGTACACAGCAGCGTGTTGGTGAGCCCGGAGTAGGACAAGGAGTGGGACGCGCCCAGCGGCGCGACGGCGGGAGCAGACTGCGGAAACATGGAAAGTCCTCATTCACGCAAGCGGAACGGGCCCCATGCTGCGAAGCCCTACTCCGGATCAGACGGATGGGTCATGCAGGGCTGCCGCAGAGCACAGCCGGTTTGCCTTGCCGACGCGGGGGGTCGCGTGGGCGTCGCAGGTGACACGCTAATTCAGCTCAAGCCCGCCACGCAAGCCCGCAAAGCCTGTTTTTTCCAAATCCACGTCACAGAAGTGGTTTAGGCGGCGACCCGTCACACTGCGAAGCAGATCAAGACGGCGTTGCGCTTAAAGAATGGCCGCGAATCGCCGCTGCACCGCCTCGCCATGTCAGCGCCTTGCGGCACCTGACTGCGATGTTCAGTTGTAGATGATCTCGACCGATTCGGGGCTCAGCCAGTCGCGCAGGTTCTCAAGCAAGGGCTCTTCGAGCCGTACCCGCCAGCGCTGGCCAAAAGGTAGATCAGCCTCCGCCGCTGAATTGCGATAGCGCAGTCGGATCGGACAACCAGTGACGCCTTCGCCCTGCGCACGATACTGCGCGAGCAGCGTTTCGAGACGTTCGGCCGCCGCGCGCGGGCCGCCACTGCTCGCCACTTCGCCATTGATCGAAAGCTTCAGCGTGCGGGCAAAGCGCGCGCGTGCCTCGCCCAGCGTCATCAGCTTGTCGGCGATGATGCGCAGGCCGCCGGTAAAGTCGTCGTGGCTGACTTTCGCCTCCACGATCAGCACTTCGTCCTGCACGATGCGGCCCTTGTTGGCTTCCAGCACCTCCGCAAACACCGACACTTCGAGCTGCGCGGTGCCGTCGTCGAGCTGCACGAAGCACATCTTGCCGCGGTTGCCGATCTTGATGCGCTGACCGGACACCACGCCAGCGAAGACCTGCGGTTCCTTCTGCGGTTCGAGCCGCGCGAGCGGTTTGCGGATGAAACGGGCCACCTCCGCCTTGAAGGCGTTGTAGGGATGGCCGGAGAGGAAGAAACCGATCGCGGTCTTCTCCTCCATCAACTGCTCGCGCTCCTTCCAGGGGCGCGCTTCGACGTACTGGATCGCCTGCGATTCGGCGTGCTCCGGTGCGTCGAACAGGCCCACCTGGGCGGCGTTGGCGGCGGCCTGTTCGGCCGCCTCCATCGCGATGCCGACCGAGGCGATCAGGCGTGCGCGATGGGTGTCGGAGGTGTCGAATGCGCCAGCGCGGATCAAGGCCTCAACGACGCGGCGGTTCACCGCACGGCGGTCCACTCGCTTGCAGAAATCGAACAGATCCTTGAACGGGCCGCCCTCTTTGCGCGCCGCGAGGATCGCGTTCACCGCCGGTTCGCCAACGCCCTTCACGCCACCCAGGCCGTAGCGGATGGTCTTCGCGTCGGTCGGCTCGAAGCGGTAGTTCGAGGCGTTCACGTCCGGCGGCAGCACCTTGATGCCGTTGGCCACGGTGTCTTCGAAGAAGATCTTCACCGTGTCGGTGTTGTCCATATCCGCCGACATGGTGGCGGCCATGAAGGCCGCGCAGTGGTGCGCCTTGAGCCATGCGGTGTGATAGGTGACGACGGCATACGCGGCGGTGTGCGACTTGTTGAAGCCGTACTCCGCGAACTTGGTCATCAGGTCGAACAGGCGCTCGGCGAGCTCCGGGTCGTAGCCCTGTTTCTTTGCGCCCTCCGCGATCGTCTCGCGGTGCTTGGCCATTTCCTCCGGCTTCTTCTTGCCCATCGCACGGCGCAGCATGTCCGCACCACCGAGGGTGTATCCCCCGATGATCTGCGAGATCTGCATCACCTGTTCCTGATACACGATCACGCCGTAGGTCGGCGACAGGCAGCCTTCAAGCGCCGGGTGGTAGTAGTCGATCGCCTGCTGACCTTTTTTCCGCAGGATGAAGTCATCCACCATGCCGGAGCCAAGCGGGCCCGGGCGGTAGAGCGCGAGCACAGCGATGATGTCTTCGAAACGGTCGGGCCCGAGCTTCTTCAGAAGCTTCTTCATGCCGTCCGATTCCACCTGGAAGATCGCGGTGGTGTTCGCGTCTTTCAGGATCTGGTAGGCCGCCGGGTCGCCAAAGCCGAGCGACATCAGGTCGACCTTCTCGCCCGTCAGGCGCTCAACGTACTCAAGCGCGAGCTTGATGATGGTGAGGTTTCGCAGGCCGAGGAAGTCGAACTTCACCAGGCCGACCTGCTCCACGTCGTCCTTGTCGTACTGCGACACCGGCGTGGCGTCTTCACCGTCGGCAATGTAGAGCGGGCAGAAGTCGGTGAGTTTGCCCGGCGCGATCAGCACACCGCCGGCGTGCATGCCGACGCCGCGCGTCATGCCTTCAAGCGGCAGCGCCAGTTCCCACAGCTCGCGGATGGATTCGCCGTCGCCCGGGTCGTCCATCATTTCCTTGATCGAGGGCTCCTGCTCCAGCGCCTCTTCCAGCGACACCGGCTTGTTCTGCACCACCGGAATCGCCTTCGAGAGGCGGTCGCACAAGCCGTAGGGCAGATCGAGTACACGGCCAACGTCGCGCACCACCGCCTTCGAGGCCATGGTGCCGAAGGTCGCGATCTGGCTCACGGCCTCCTTGCCGTAGCGCTCGCGCACATATTCGATCACGCGGTAGCGGTTGTCCTGGCAGAAGTCGATGTCGAAGTCAGGCATCGACACCCGCTCGGGGTTCAGGAATCGCTCGAACAGCAGCGCATACGCGGTCGGGTCGATGTCGGTGATCTTCAGCGAGTAGGCTACCAGCGAACCCGCACCGGAACCCCGCCCCGGCCCCACCGGGACACCGTTGTTCTTGCCCCACTGGATGAAGTCCGCAACGATCAGGAAGTAGCCCGGGAAACCCATCTGGATGATGGTGTCGGTCTCGAACTTCAGCCGCGCCTCGTAGCGCGGGCGTTCGCGTTCGCGATCTTCTTCCTTCGGGTACAGCTCGCGCAGGCGGTCTTCCAGGCCCTTCTTGGCTTCCGACACCAGGAAGTCGTCCAGCGTCATGCCCTCGGGCGTCGGGAACTGTGGCAGGAAGTTCTTGCCCAGCGTGATCGTCAGCGAACAGCGGCGCGCAATCTCGACCGAGTTCTCCAGCGCCTCGGGCATGTCGGCGAACAACGCCGCCATCTCCGCCTGGGTCTTGAAGTACTGTTCCTCTGTGAAGTGCTTGGGTCGGCGCGTGTCGGCCAGCACATAGCCCTGTGCAATGCACACGCGCGCCTCATGCGCCTTGAAGTCTTCACGCTTGAGGAACTGGATCGGGTGCGTCGCGACCACCGGGAGGTCCAGCTCGGCGGCGAGCGCAACGGCCTGACGGATGTAACTCTCGGTGCCGGGGTGGCCGGCACGCTGCACCTCGACGTAGAAGCTGTCGGGGAACAAACGCGACCAGTCGCCCAGCAGGCGACGTGCGGATTCGGTGTTGCCGGCGGCGATCGCGGCACCCACGTCGCCCAGCATCGCGCCGGAAAGGCAGATCAGGCCCGATGCGGCGCCGTTCTCGAACCACTCCTTGCGCATCTCGGCGCGGCCGCGGTGCTGGTTGTCGAGAAAGGACTTGGTCACCAACTCGCACAACTGGCCGTAGCCTGCGCGGTGCTTGCAGATCAGCATCACGCGGAAGGGTTTCTCGCGGTCCGCGTCGTTGGTGATCCAGGCATCCACCGCCGCCACCGGCTTGATCCCCGCACCACGGCAGCCCTTGTAATGCTTGACCATGCCGAACAGGTTGGCAAGGTCCGAAATGCCGAGCGCCGGCATGCCATCGGCCGCGGCGGCCTTGATGGCGTCGTCGATCCGCACGATACCGTCCTCGATCGAGAACTCGGTATGCATGCGCAGGTGAACAAAGGCGGGTTGATGCGGGGCGGGTGCGGCGGAAGTCATCCCGCAATTTTACCTGTACCGGCGAATCAATCCTTCACATTCCCGCCATGCGTGTGCCGCTGCCGCGCACGCCACCCTTACGTTACATTCTCGGCTTCGTCCAAGCGCAAGCACTGGCCGAAAAGAACAGGACCCCGACATGACGACCGCCCCGACCCGACGCCACGCCCTGCGCTACCTGCTCATCACCGCCGCCGTCCTCGCCACCGCCGAGGCCCGCGCGCTGGACCTCATCACCGTCGAAGAGGCTGCACGCCCGGCCGCCGAGATCCCGACCATGCGCGGCATCACGCGCGGCCCGAGCGTCACGCAAGTCTCGCCGGCACCCGATGCCAAGGCGCTGGCGACACCGCTGAAACTCAAGATCGCGTTCAAGGCCCGCGGCGGCGCAAAGATCGATCCGAAAACGGTGGAAATGACCTACCTCAGCACGCCGCCGGTGGACCTGCTGCCGCGGGCGCGCGCCGGACTCAGCGCCGACGGCATCGAACTGACCGATGTGCGCATGCCGCCCGGCCTGCACCCGATCCGCCTGCGCGTGTCGGACAACGAGGGCCGTGAAACCGAAACCCTGCTGAAGCTGGACATCGCGAAATGAAGTGCCCCTACTGCGTCAGCGAGATTGACGCCGCCGCGCTGGCCTGCCCGCACTGCACCCGCGACCTCTACCTGTTCAAGTCGCTGCTGGAACGCATCGGCGCGCTGGAAGCGGAAGTCGCCGAGCAGAAGCTGCGCCTTGATGCGCTGACGCCCGTTACCGAAACGCCCGCGGACGCCGCCGCCGAGGCCGCGGGCGGCTGGTGGCCGTGGATCGCGCCGCTGGTGCTGCTGCTCGCCGCACATTTCACGATCGTCGTGTGGTTCGACCTGCCGACGCTGTGGCTGCGCGTGGCCTCGTTGTTCATTCCGCTGCCATTCGGTTACTTCGCGCTGCGCGGCAGCAACCGCCGCTTCGGGCCAGTGCTGGCTGGCGGCGCGGCGATGGCGCTGCTTGCCGTGCTGCTGATGAGCGCGGTGGTCGCAATGATCGACCATACCCCGGTGTTCCCTGCGAACTGGCACGAATGGCAGGAGTTCCTGCAATACGCCACCAGCATCACGATGAGCTTTGCCACCGGCATGATCATCGGCCGGCAGCGCGGTACGCTCCAGCGCAGCGAGCTGCGCCAGCACGCAATGCTGATCAAGGCGGCCGGCATGATCAACAGCCGCACCCTGAACCCGGAGCGCCTGCACGGCCAGGTCGAAGCGCTGCAGAAACTGATGGCCGCCGCGATGGCGGCCGGCACCACGCTCGCCTCGATCGCAACCGGTTTGAAAGACGTGGCGGGCGGCTGAGCGCCCCCGCATCCCCCTGATCTCGATACCCACTGAAGCCCGATGCCGCAGACCTACGCTCGCACCCTGCTCCAGACACTCGCCCTTGCCGGCCTCACCTTGCTGGCGGCGTGCGAGACCACCCAGGTCCAGCCGCCCAAACCCGACGACACGCAGGTGATGCGGGGCAAGGAACCCAACTACAAGCGCGTGCTGGTGCACTTCGGTACCAACCGCGCGCCGGGCGACGGCAGCACGCCGGCGCAGGCCTTCG
This sequence comes from uncultured Uliginosibacterium sp., assembly GCA_945957295.1. Lineage (GTDB taxonomy): Bacteria > Pseudomonadota > Gammaproteobacteria > Burkholderiales > Rhodocyclaceae > Niveibacterium. The sequence goes on along the minus strand of CAMFLH010000014.1, from coordinate 20,941 downwards.
GCACCACGTACTCGGACACCGTCAGCTACGGCAGCGCCGAAGTCAGCATCCCGCGCGACCACCGTATGGGCGAGCTGGAAGGCCCCAACCCCTGGCTGCTCGAATTCCACCAGGACCCCGAGAAGCATGTGATGCTGCTGTCGGTGAAGCCGATGGATCGCAAGCGCTTCCTCGACGCCATCGCAGGCGAAATCGACGAAGCCGGCTCGCGTCATGCGCTGGTGTTCGTGCATGGCTACAACACCGGTTTTGAAGACGCCGCGCGCCGCACCGCGCAGATCAGCTACGACATCGGATTCCAGGGCGTGCCGCTGTTCTACAGCTGGCCGTCGCAGAACTCACTGCTGGGCTATGGCGAGGATGAGCGTTCGGTCGCGAAGAGCCAGCCGCTGATGCGCGACTTCTTCCGCGACCTCGCCGAGCGCCTGGATGCCGAGACGATCTATGTGCTGGCGCACAGCATGGGTACCCGCGCCACCGCTGGCGCCCTGGCCGATCTGTTCACCGAACGGCCGGATCTCCGCTCGCGCTTCCGCCAGATCATGCTGATGGCACCGGACATCGACGCCGAGGTGTTCCGCACGCAGATCGCGCCCGCCCTGGTACAGCCCGACAATCGCCTGACGCTGTACGCCTCGTCCAACGACATCGCCTTGAAGGCATCGAAGGCGGTGCACCAGGCCGCCCGGCTGGGCGCGGCCGACCCGCTGGTGCTGATGCCGGGCATGGACTCGATCGATGCAAGCGATGTCGCGACCGACTTGTTGGGGCATTCCTACTACGCCGACGGCGATTCGGTCGTCGCGGACCTGGTGGAAGTGATCGCCGACAAGGGCCCGGCCGAACAGCGGACCTGGCTGGAGGCACGGCGCAGCGAAGTGGGCCGCTTCTTCCGCTTCAAGCCGGTGGTGCGTCCGGCGCCGGCGCAGTAAGCCTCAGGCGATCAGGTCTTCGCTGTCGCACTCGCGCAGGCCGTTGCGGGCCACCAGTGCGAAGCGGCGCAGGCTGTTGACGATGTGGAAAGCGGGCAGCCCGCGCTGATAGAGCAGGCAGTAGTCGGCGTACAGCATGTCGTCATCCACCACCGAAAAACGCACCAGGATCAGCGAGGCGTTGAGGCGGTTGGCCAGGCGCAGGCGCGCCTCGTGTTCGCTGGCTTCGCGGAAGCGATACAGCGTGCGCATCACCAGAATCTTGCGATCGGTATCGATCATCACCCGCACATGCGCGGATTCGGTCTCGACCACCAGCGAATCGCCGTCGATCTCGAAGCTGAGCATCACGCGGCGGAACAGCGCGATCAGCGTGCCAAGCTCGAACTGATCCTCATGGACGAAGTCGCTTTCGGTATTCCACGGTGCGGCAGGCATCACCGCGGCCGGGGCCTGCGGGGGGTGCGCCTGCGGCGCGCCGCCGATGCTGCGCTTGAGTACATCGAAAAGTTTGAACATGGTGTCGCCTTCCTGTCCGGGTCACGGCCGTCGCGGCGGCCTCTATCCGGTTGGACGCATTCTCGCGCCAAAAGATCAGGCCCGTTCGCCTTTGAGTGAGCGGCAAGCGCGGCCGGATTTCACACTCGGCGGGCAGAAGTGCTGAACACGGCGCCCATGCTGCCCTTGGCGAGGCCTCGCATCGGGCACAATGCGGCCGTCATCCCCCCGCACACGCTGCCATGCCCCGCCCCTTCACCGTGTTTGCCGTCACGAGCGGCCTGATCCTTGCCGCAGCGGTTGCTTTCGTGGTGCTGAAGTTTGGCGCGGCGGTCGAAAAAGATCCGCTCAGCGCGCTGCAGATCGCGCTCGTCGGCGCCTTCGCGCTGGCAACACAGATCGGCCTCTTTCTCGCCCCCGACACGCTCGCCGATCCGCGCGCCCGCGGGTGGCTCGTGATGCTGCTGTGCGCCGCGTGGATGCTGGTATTCGGCCACCTCACGCTGGGCGGGCTGGGCCTCGGTGGCGGCCAACTGCGCAGCGCCACGCAACTGGCCATCACCAGTTTTGGCGCGCTCGCCAATGCATTCGTGCTGGTACGCCTGCTCCTCGCCGCAGCCCAAAAGGCTCGCGCCACGGCCTCGGATACCTGAACACCGGGCGCGGCCTGACATCGCACCGCGCGCGTCGTCTCATCGCTGAACTCTCTCTGCGATGGACCTGCAATGCCGATACCCAGCTTCAAACCTGACGACTGGCGCAATGCACTCGCCAGCGGCCGCGTCGCGTTCCGCGTGACACAGCAAGCGACCTGCGTCGCCGCGGGGGTGCTGCGCGAACCAACCCAACTCGACACCCGAATCGTCATCGACGCGCTCGACTGCCGCGCCGATGCACATTTCGGCGCCGAGTTCCTGCATTTCATCGCGCAGGGTCGCCGCCGCGCGAGCTACCCCTGCCGCGCCTTCCGCACGATCGAGAAATTCGGCGAGGCGATCCAGTTCTCCGCCCCGTACACGCTGGAGCTGGCCTGGCTCGACGAAGCCGAGGCCAGGCAACTGCTCGCCAGTGGCGAGGTGCCGGACTGGCGACACCTGACCGGTACGCGCGCCGTACTCCGGCGCTGGCGCCGCGCGCTCTGCGGGCGCGACTGAACCCGCGCCACACCGCGCGCGCAGCGGGCATACTCGCCCCGTCACGCTCTGGCCCACCGCAATGAAACGACGCCATCTGCTCCAAGCCCTCGGAGCCTGCGCACTTGCGCTGGCCCAGGCCGCAATCGCCGCCGACGCCTTGCCGCACATTCCGCTCGCGCCAGCCACGCAGGCGCAGGGTGACTTGCCGCGGCTGCTGCGCGATGCGCTGGTCGATTACGAAACCGTGCTACCGAACGCGCATTCGATGCATTGGCTGGAAGCCAATGGCAAGAACGAGCTGACACCGCGCTACTGGAGCGAAAAGGCGCACGCCTTCGAGGAAGCCTGCGCCGCCCAGCGTGACACCTGCGGCCCGCTGCTCGCCGCGCAGATCAGGGCGATGGACCGTGCGCTGCGCGAAGCTGGCGATGCCGCCTATTCCCTGGTCGGCGCTGCAACCCAGAGCGCGATTTCAGATCTGTGCATGCAAAGTCCGCCCGATGCCGCCTTCGCGGTTTGCGGGCTCTCGCAGCGCGCGCACCACGCTGCAGCACTGTGGGCCCAGCTCGGGCGCGATGCGCCCTTCGTGCACTACTACAACCGCTATCAGGGCCAGCGCACGCAATACCTCGCATGGCTGAAGAGTCGCGACGAGCAACCCTCCGCGTCCACGCTGGCCGAACTGCCGGAACTGCCAGCCTGGATGTCGGCACGCTACTTCGAAGCCACCTCACAGCTGGATGGCGCCCGCGATGGTTGGCTCAGTGCGATCTTCACAGCGCTGAAAACGCCGGAAGCGCCCTTCCCGCTGGTTGCCGCGAGCTACATGGCGCGCTTGTCATGGCGACTGAATGATGGCGACGCCGCCCGCGCATGGGATGCGATGATCGCCGCGCAGCCCGCACAAACGAGCTGTCCTGCCCGCAGCGAACAACTGCGCGTCGATATCGCCCGCCAGCATGTCGAGAGCGGCAACGCGACCGATACCAACAAGCGCTTGCGCGCGCTGGTCGCCGACGGCTGCCCCTATACGCAAGCACTGTTCGAATACGCCAGCGACACGCTGCAAGCGCCGGCGCCAGACGACACCACCCTCACCGCGCTGCGCCAGACGCTGACACTCGGCATCGCCAGCTGTGAAGCGACGGGGGAGTGCCTGCGCTACCGCCTTGATCAGTTGCGCCAGCTGCTCGCACTCACCGGCAAGGACGCGTCTCGTATCGCCGCCGTGGGCAAGGCGCAACAGCAGCGCTTCGACCAGCCGGAACACACGATGTTGGAAGCGGATCTGCAGATGGCCTGGGCCGCCGCGATGACACTGATCCGTAACCCTGCATTCAAGTCGCGGGGCTTCGCGCTGCTGAGCGCCTTGCAGCAACGCCTGCTGATCGCCGCTGGCGCCGATCGCCAGGCCTCGGTCACCACGCAGGCCAACTACAACCGCTTCGATGCCCTGCATCGTACCGTCGCCCGCGTATCCACCGAACTGGGCATCGCGCTGCCGATCTCGCAGGTGGAAGGCCTGCGCGCGCAGACGCTGCTACGCCGCCTGCGGTTGGAAAGCCTCGCGCGCCAGCTCGCCGATGTGCATGACGCGCAGGCGGACGCCGAGCATGCGGCGCAGCTTGCGCAGGCACAGCAGTGCCGCAATACCCTCGCATCGCTCGGCCAGCCGCCGCAGGCCGACTGGCGCTATACGGTGCTTCGGCAAGCCGCGCCGTGGGGCGAGCAACTGGTGTCGCTGGCCGATCTGCGTCGGCTCGAGGCCCTCGCAACACGAAAGCTCTACGGCAACGACAAGGAGAAAGCCTGGCTCGGCACGCTCGGTATCGGCGCACTCAACACGCTCGACACCAACTCGCAGAACGTTTTCCTGAAGACCGAGACCGACTCGCTCGGCGCCGACGAGGCCTACCTGAGCTGGCTGCAAGTCCCCGGCGGCTATGTCGCCAGCCTCGCATCGATCAAGACCGACGCCGCGAACGGGCAAGCCCCGCACAGTGTGCGCAGCCGCTACATCGCGCTCAGCACCGCCCAGGAAGCAAGCATTGCGCTGTATCGCGAGCTCTTGATGGCAGGCAGCGCCACGAGCCGCGGGGCACGGCGCGCCGACGCCCTACCCGACGCCGGCGACGGCCTGCGCCTGAAGGGGGTGCCGGTGTGGCGCTTGGCAGACGGCAGCTACGTGGCGCAGGCGGTGGCGCCGCAAGACGGCTTACGCGTGCAATCGATCAAGGAGATCGGCGAAGCACTGTATGCGCTGCTTCTCGCGCCGATGCAGACCGATTGGACCAGTGCGAAACGCCTGACAATCAGCCCCGACGGCCCGCTCGCCTTCCTGCCCTTCGAAACATTGTGGGCAGGCGACCGACAGGTGCTGGACATGATCGACGTGGCCTATGTGCAATCGCTCGCCGTGCATGCGGAGCTGAGTCGCCGTGCGGCGCAATCGCGCGCAGCCCAACCCGCGCTGCTGTCGGTCGCCGACCCTGACTACGCGCGCCCGCCAACCGATGAAGCAAACCTGCCCGCCTGGATGGCCGCGCTGCGGTGGAACCCGCTGCCCGGCACCCGGCGCGAGGCCGAAGCGCTGGCGCCGCTGTTCGCCACATCCAAGGCGCTGCGCGGTGGCGATGCGTCGCGCGCGCGCTTCCTCAATCTGGATGCAAAAGGCGAGATCCGCGATTTCCGCGTGCTGCACTTCGCCACGCACGGCTTTGCCGACAACCAGCGCAGCGCGCTGGTGCTCTCCACCCAGCAAGGCATGCAGCAGGCTTACCTGCTCGACAGCGACATCACCACGTTGCGCCTGAAATCCGATCTGGTGCTGCTCTCGGCATGCGATACCGGCCTCGGCCGCAGTCAGTCCGGCGAAGGCGTGATGGGCTTGCCCTACGCCTTCATGCTGGCCGGCAACACCAACACCGTGATGTCGCTATGGCCGGTGGACGACGCAGGTGCCGCGCTGTTCATGCCGACTTTCATGAAGCACGCGCGCGCGGGGCTGGACTTGGTCGCTGCACTCAACGCCACCAAGCGTGAGTTCGCTGCTGGCACCCACGGCGAACGCAACCGCGACCCGCGCATCTGGGCCGCATTCGTGCAGTACGGCGTGCCGCTGGCGCTTGTAGGTAAGCCCTGACCCAGCAAAGACGGCTCAGCGCATACCCGGCAACACATACACCGGCCGTGGCGGAATCGGCACCGGCACCCAGGCACACTGGTTTTGCCACGTCACCGGGTCCCAGTACCAGGTGTTGCAGGCCGGTGGCGTGTAGTCATACGCACGGTGTCGCGCCTCGCGCCGTTCCAGGCGATCGGCTTCAGCCCTATAGCGCCGGGTTTCGTATTCCTTGCGGGCATAGCAGGCTTCGTCCAGCCCGCGCTTCGCGTCGTAGCAGTAGTCGAAGTTGTCGGCCTGCGCCGGCATCGCGGCGAGCAGGAGCGGGATTGAAATTCGGCGAGCAGCATTGCGGAACATGGCCTGGCATCCCCTGGCAGTGACGGAATGCTGATAAGACGCAGCGCAGCTGGCGATGTCAGTGCGCAGATCAGCCGCGGCCACGTTATTCATCCGACTGCCCCGCGGCATCGCGGGCCGCCCCACCCTGCTCCACTCAAGATCACGCGAACCAACGCGCACCGGGCTTCGCAGACATCGAGCGCTATAGTGGCGCCTTTCCGCCGCCTCCCGCCCCGATGAACGACCTCGGCTTTCCGCTGGCCTTGCTGACCCTTTCCATCGCTCTGATCGCTTGCGCGGTCTATGCATTCCGCCAGACGATGCGTGCGCAAGCGCTGGCCGCGGCATGGCGTTACCTGCAGTGGGACGACAAGACGCTGGCGAAGCTGCGTGCTGATCTGGCTGAGCGCGCGGCGGGCCGCAGGCTGCACCTGGGCGGCTCATCGTTGCGCGCCGTCGACGACGCGATCGCCATGAAGCACGAGTTCGCCCGTCGCATCGCCGGCACCCGCAGCGACTTTCACACCGCGGGTGAGATGGAAGTGCGACTGCTGGCACTCGATCTGAACGGCATGCATTACGCGCTCGTGCCGATCTGCATCGGCCGTCTCGATCTGGAAGCGCTGCACCGCTCCGGCCGGCTAAGCTGCGTCTCAGAGCCCGTTCGGGGTCAAACCGCCTTTGCGGCGGTGATGACCCGCGAAACCCTGCGTCACTTCATGCTGCCGGAAAACGATCCGTGGTTCGCGCCGACCTTTCGCTGGTACTCGGCACTGCCGACGTCGGTAGCCTTCGTGCTGGCGCATCTGGTGCCGGCAGAGCGCCATCGCACCGGGCATTGACGCTACGGCAGCCTCGCGCGATCGACGTGGGCACAGAAAAAATCCGTGCAATGGATATCGACGGGCGTAGCGCACATGATTTCAAACGCGCATTGACACGCCCCGCCAAGGAAACAGAATGGGCCGGAATCAACAAACCGGCGAAAGGCAAATCTGCCGTATGAAGGGCTTTCGAATACATGGCTCGATCGCCATGCATCACCACGACCAGATTCTCTATTCCGAAATCGAAGGCCCCTGGAATCTTGAACTGATCGAACACTACCGCGAACGCGCAACGTCGATGGCATGCGAACTTGCGGCACACGGCGCGTGGGCGGCGATTATCGAGATCCGCGGCGAAGCCATCTGCCCGCTGGATGCGCTGGAAGCGATTCGTCAGGGGGTTCATGTGTTTGCCGCGCGAGGCCGCGTCTGCACCGCCTATGTCATCGCACCGGATGTAAAAGGCGCGGCCGTCTCGGCGCCGATATGGCGAAGCATCTACGCGGGCGTGATGCCGTTTGAAATATTCGATACGCGCGACGCTGCGGTCGCCTGGTGCCGCCGACAACTCGCCGCCTGAATGCCCCGTTGGCCGAATTGGCCGAAGCCCGAGCAACCGGTCAGCCATGAGAGGGGCCGGGCGCAAACATCAACGAACGCCCGTTCAGCCCACGCCTGCCGGGATTCAGGTTTCTAGCTCCGATGGCGCGAAGCGGAATACCGGCTCAACGCGGTATCTACCGGGCTACGCCCCCCTCACCACCCGCAACAGCACCGCGACACAGGCGATAAAGCCAATGCCGGGGATCAGCGCGAGCGCGGCTAGGACTGCGCGTTTCGCAGTGCCCCAATCCAGATCCGCGGTGCTGCGCCAGATGCCCCAGGCGCCGACAAGACCCAAGGCAAACGCAAGCACCTTGACGCCGCCGCGCCCCATCGATGGTGCGAGCATCAACAACGGCACGAGGCCGAGCGCGCCGATCACGAGCGCGAGGCGGCCGCCGTGTAGGGCTCGGCGTGGCGCGTGGGCGGTATCGTCTTCAACATCAGGGTCGGGTTGCGCCACCGGTGACGGCACCGATTTTTGCACGGCCAGCGGCGCGGGGACCGGAGCGCGGGCTGCATGGCGCGCCTTCAGGAGCTCTGGAAGTCGCTTGATGTCGGCGCCCAGTTCACGCGCCAGCGCCAACACTTCGGCGGACTCGGCCGCTGTAGGCGTGAGCAGCGCAAGCACATCGGGTTCTTCGACGCAGAGCTTGGCCGCGCGAGTGCGGGCGAGTTGCATCACCGCCTTGGCGGCGATGTCGTCGCGCGGCGTGCCGATTTCGTCATACAGGCGCACCGCAAGCCAGAACAACCCACGTGCGCTGCCCAGCGCGGCTGCGCGCATCAGCAGTTCTGGCACGCGGGCCTGGTAACGCAGGCTGGTCGGGTCGCTGCGTTTTTCGATCTTGTCGGCGCCGGGCGGACGACGCACACTCTTTTCGTAGAGGAACTGGGCCAGGTAGTTGAGGCCATCGACATCGTCTGCGGCGGCGGCCGATTCCAGCAAGGCGATGCCGCGCGCCATATCGATCGGAAAGCCGCGCCAGCCGCGCAGCAAGCCTTCGCCCAGCAAGGCTTGCGCGAGGCTCTGCCCTTGCGAGGCCGCGCGCTCGAGCCACAGCAACGCGAGCTTGCCCGAACCCGGCACCGCAGCTTCCTTGGCGTGCAGAAATTCGATCGCCAGCTTGCATTGCGCCTGCGGGCTGCCCGACTCGGCGCGCGCCACCAGCGCGGAGTCGATCCCCATCGCGTTCGCTGCGGCCGCGGTGGCCGCATCGGGCGGCGTAGCCGGCGCAGCGCCACCGCCCAAGGCGGCGGGCGCAGCGCCGCGCTGCAATTCGGCGTCGACATAGCCCAGCACATCGGGTGCCGCGCGCAGGCCCGCCAGCAGGCGAGCCTGCTCAGCCGCGAGGGTCGGCGGCACCTTCTTCAGGCACCACTCGACACGCCGATCCTTGGCGGGGTCGACACCGCTGAACTGCGCCAGCGCCGCTCCCAGCGCGGGGTGCGCCGGCGTCATGCGCCCCTGCGTCACCATCAGGCCCCACACCACCGAGGCCTCGGCCACGCCGCGCGGAAAAAGACGCCGGCATTCGGCCCACGCGGCGGGCCAATCCTTGCGCGAAAGGGCATCGTCGAGCCTCGCGGTGCGCGAATGGGCACCGATAGCCAGCACCTCGCCATGGGCGAGATACACCGCGCCATTCTGGCCATCCATCACATGCAGGCCAAGGTTGTTGGCCTGCACCACCAGGTGATTGAAGGCCACCTCGAAGGTATCGTCGCGCGCCCACAGGCCGATGTTGTAGTAACGATCGTTATCCGGGCGCTGTTCGAGGATCTCCAGCCCGTGGTCGTACATGTCACCGTCGCCGTCTTCGGTGTTCGGAAAGCGTGCATCCAGCGCACGAGCCAGCGCAAGGAAGCGCGGTTCCGGTCGGGTGCCGGGCGCCGCCTGCACCGCATCGAGCTGGGCTTGCGCCTGCATCACATCGGTGGGCAGAGGCAGGTCTTCGGGCTGGGCCCAGACAGTCAGCGTGAAGCTCATGGCGTGGGGGGTCGAGTGTCGAGCAGCGCGTATGGTAGCGGAGCCGCCCGGCACCTAAGCACACCACGCGGGGTGAGCCTTGATATCGCTACAGGAACATGCCGCCCGAGGCCTCGATGCGCTGCGCGGTGATCCAGCCGCTGTCGTCCGACAGCAGCATTGCGACGGCGTTGCCGATGTCGTCTGGCAGGCCGACGCGGCCGAGTGCGGTTTGCGAGGCGACGAAGGCGTTGAGCTGAGCGTTGTCGCGCACCGCGCCGCCGCCGAAGTCGGTTTCGATCGCGCCAGGGGCGAGCACGTTCACTGCGATGCCGCGCGGACCAAGTTCCTTTGCCAAGTAGCGCGTCAGCACCTCGACAGCGCCCTTCATCGCCGCATAGGCCGCATAGCCGGGCAGTGCGAAGCGCGCGAGGCCGCTCGATACGTTAAGAATGCGGCCGCCGTCGGCGATCAGAGGCAACAGCACCTGGGTCAGGAAGAACACGCCCTTGAGGTGGATGTTCATCATCTGGTCGAACTGCGCTTCGCTGGTGTCGGCAAAGGCCGCATGGGCGCCAGCGCCGGCGTTGTTGAAGAGGTAGTCGAAGCGTTCGCGCTGCCACACCGTTTGCAGTTGGTGGCGCACTTCGGCCGCGAAAGCGGCGAAGGATGCGCTATCCGCCACATCCAGCGGCAGCGCGACTGCGCGGCCACCCAGGGCTTCGATCTCGGCAACCACTGCGTCGGCCTCTGCCTGCTGCGTGCGGTAGGTGAGGATCACGTCGACGCCACGCGCGGCGAGTTTGAGTGCGGCGTTGCGGCCAAGGCCGCGGCTGCCACCGGTGATGAGTGCGATCTTGCGGGTCATGGTGAATCTCCTACTGGTGTGGGCACGCCGGAACACGACGCGATGGAGAGATCCTATTGATTGAAATCTGCCAGATAAATCACCTTAAGATGATTAAACTATTCAGAATTTGCGAACAATAGGCACAGCCCGATGGATCAACTGGACGCATTGCGGATCTTTCTTCGGGTAGCCGAGATGGCCAGCTTCACGCAGGCCGCGCAGAGCCTCGGCTTGCCCAAGGCGAGCATATCGACGGCGGTGCAGCGGCTGGAGGCGGAACTCGGCACCCGCTTGCTCCACCGCACCACGCGACGCGTGCAGATGACGCCGGACGGGCAGACCTTCTACGAGCGCAGTCGCGATCTGCTGAGCGACATCGAAGAGCTGCAGGGCATGTTCCGGCAGGGGGCGACGCAATTGCAGGGACGCTTACGCGTGGATATGCCGATGGGCATTGCACGTGCGATCGTGATGCCGCAGTTACCTGCTTTCATGCAGGCGCACCCGGGTCTGCAGATCGAGCTGAGCAGCACCGACCGGCGTGTAGACCTGGTGCGCGAGGGCTTCGATTGCGTACTGCGCGTGGGGCCGCTCAGCGATTCGAGCCTGGTGGCGCGGCCGCTCGGGCGCTACCGCATGATCAACTGTGCCAGCCCCGCCTACCTCGCCGCTTTCGGCGTACCGCGATCACTCGACGACCTTGCCCTCCATCGCCTGGTGCACTACGCATCGTCGCTTGGCAGCAAATCCATGGGCTTTGAGTACACCACCGCGCAGGATGACGACACCCCGCGCTTCATCGCAATGCAGGGCGCGCTGACGGTGAATAACTCGGATGCCTACCAGGCCGCCTGCCTCGCGGGCTTCGGCCTGATCCAGGTGCCGGAGCCGGGCGTAGAACCGCTGCTCGACGCCGGCGCGTTGGTGGAAGTGCTGCCGCAGTTCCGCGCCGCACCGATGCAGGTGTCGATCCTCTACGGCAACCGCCGCCATGTCTCGCAACGCTTGCAGGTGTTCATGACCTGGCTTGCCGAAGTAATGCGGCCTCACCTGGCCGCCTGAGCCCGCGCACGCAACATTGACGAACGCCACCCATCGGGCCAGGCAAGCAAGGCGGGCATTCCGAAGCGCTGCCACTCATGCCACAAGCAACGGGCAAACCCGCTCTCATGGTTTTTTTTGTAGACCAGCCGGGGCGTTCAACGCGCAGAACGCCCTGGCGTGGCTTTTGTTAGTCGCCGAGCGGCATGAAGAGTTCGACCGTCACTGGATCTGTGTTCTGCAATGCGCCGCGCTGGTAATGCTCGAAGAACGCAGCCTCACCAAGACCGCGACCGCTGTTCGGCAACCATTCGTCCAGCATCTTCAGCCACGCATCGCCAATACCACTGCGGGGGCCAACGTACAGGAGGCTGGCATAGAGTCCGCCCACCATCACCTTGCGTGAGATACGTTCGCCGCGAACCGCCCAGCCAGCCGGCAGCTCGACACAAGCATCGTAGCGGCAACGGTCTGGCGGCGTGATCCGCGGATCATCCAGCGCCATGCCGAAGCACGGCTGGTCATTCAGACCATGCCGATCCATCCAGTCGAGGCACTGGGTCCATGCCTCCAGAGCGGTCGTCCGATAGTCGCCGCCAACCCGAAAGTAGGCCACCGTCCGTACCGGCTCCACACGAATGCGAACGTCAAGCCCATCGTCTTCGCGCTCGCCGGCCCCTTTGCCCGCTACCGGATCCCACTGACGATAGCCGCCCGCACGCCAGCTGCTCGGGCTCATTCCGAAGTGCTGCGAGAACGCACGCGCAAATGCTTCCGAAGAACTAAAACCGGAGTGCTGGCTGATGCTCTGCACTGTCATCGACGGGTTGTGTACCAACTGCCCGGCTGCTTTCTCCAGTCGGCGCTGCCTGATGAAGTCCTGAAGTGTTTCTCCGGTCCACGCCCTGAAAATCCGGTGAAAGTGAAACGGCGAAAAAGCAGCCACTGCGGCGACGGCATCGAGTCGCAGGGGTTCGACTTCGGCGAGATGGGTGTCGATGTAATCAATGACGCGGTTCATCCGCTGCGCGAACGCCTCGGCTTTCTCCGGGCGCTTGAGTTCAGTACGCCCCATGAACACCCCCTGACGTCACGCGGTAGGCTTGATCCTTTGGCACTGGATATCCGCGTCGTCCGCCACATTTCTCCAACATGCAGTCCTCCATATTTTCGTCATACCTCCGCTCTCTACGGATCGGTTGCTTCTTCTAACATGCATTTGGGGCAAAACCTTGCTCTTTGCTGCCACGGTGCTGCAGCGGCACGTCGGGGCGTCGACAACTGAACGGTGTCTTTTCGCGCGCTTTTGGGCGTTGCGGCCTGCGTCTGGGTGTGCGTTCAAGCGAGAAAAGACGGTCACATGACGCCGATCGAGCTCGGCGACGCAACACAGCCGCCCTGGAAACCAACACGGGCTGGATGACACAGCCGCCGCGCGCCAATCCAGACCAGCCCCCAACGTTCCACGAGCCGCGTCGCCCTCGCCCCTCACCCAAGACCTCACCGCCCAGCGCCAAACGCTGTGAGCACTACTGCAGGACGATCGAGCCGGTTTGCAGTAGGACGGCTTGCGCCTACTTCCTACGATGCGAGGCGTCGGCGTTGCGATTTTCGGATATCCGGCTTCGCTCATCGCGCCGGCCCAACCAGCGCCGCAGGCGCGCTCAACGCAGCGCTTGCGGTGGCAACGCCCTTTCCCCGATAGGCACCTCGTTGGCTGGGCTTCCAGCGAGGGTGATTTACGTGAGTGTGTTTGAGAAGAATGCTTGTGCTGCACATAGATGGCCAGTTGGCCAACCGATTCTCCGTGGATAAGGCGAAGCGCCTCGTTGCGCAGCCTGGCGCGCGCTACGCGCTGTTCAGTGAGGACACCAATAACAGCTTCGATGAACAGCCTGTGGCGGAACGCAATGGCGAAGATCTGCATGTTCGGCACGCAGGACAAACGCTGCTGATCCTCGAACGCTTCTTCCTGTTGCCAGCATTTGATGCAGCAGTACTGGAAATGCACTTCGACTTCTTCGCGCGCCTCCATTCCGATGGGCTTGCCACGTATGAATGGAGCGCCAACGTGGACGCCCAATGGGCATGGCGCCGCTGCCGTGCCGCGCTGTAGATCGCGCGGCACCGCCGCAATGGATCAGCCACCCGCCTTCTCCTATCGCTATCTGATTAGTCTCGTGTCGAATGAAGTCGTCTCAAAAACCCATCCGGACCCGATGCGCAGCCCTCCTGGCCGCGCCCTCTCGCGCCGAACCCCGGCAAGCAAGGACAGCGCGATGCGTGCGATGAACCGCAGGTCTTTCGCGGCTTGCAGCGCTGCGCTCATGGGCAGTTTCTTCGGCGCCTCGATCGTCGGCGCCAGCGAATCGGCCCTGGATGGCTCGCTGAGCGTGAGCGGCTTCGGCACGCTAGGCCTCGTCTACAGCAGTCAGCCCGATCTACCTTTCGTGCGAGAAATCTCGCAGAACATCGATGCCATCGAGCGCATTTCGGCACGGCAAGACAGCCGGCTGGGCATCCAGATCAACTACCAGCCGCTTCCGGAACTTGAACTGGTTGCTCAGGTGGTCGTGCGCGACAAGGTCGATAACACGCTGTCAAACAGCGTCGAGTGGGCATTCGCGAAATGGGAGCCGATACCCGCGACCTCGCTGCGGTTGGGGCGTGTGGGGCTGGATCTGTTCCTGCTGTCGGATCAGCGCAATATCGCCTACTCCTATTCCTGGGTCCGGCCCCCGGTTGAGTTCTATGGCTGGCTACCGCTGTACTCGCTGGACGGCGGCGACCTGACCTGGCGGACAGACCTTGGCGACGGGCAACTGAAGGCGAAGCTGTTCGCCGGCCGTTCGCTCCCCGCCGACGTCAAATTGACCGGCAATCCGATCCGCTTCGCGGTGTCGCCTGCCGTGGGTATCAACATCAGCTGGGAGGATGTGCATTGGCGCTGGCGCGCGGGTTACACCCGCTCGCGCGTCGACCTCGACTATGCAGCACCGAGCGACCTGATTGACGCATTGAAACAGGTAGCGCCGCTATGGCCCCATGCGCAAACCCTGCTCGACAGTTTCGAAGTCCGCGGTACTGACCTGACCTACGCGGGAGTGGGCGGTGCCTACGACGACGGGCGCTGGCAGATCATTGGCGAATACAGCCGTACGGCGGTGGAACGTGTTTCGATGCCGCGTGGCAAGAAGGCGTATCTGAGCGTCGGCCATCGATTCGGAGCGTGGCTGCCGTACTTGATGTACGCGGACAGCACTGACCGGCGCAGCCTTGTTGTCGCCGAGCCCGGCAATCCAATGCTGACACCGCTCTGGGTGGCCAGCACCGCCGCGATCAACCAGCGCAGCATGACGCAGCGCACCTGGTCGCTAGGCGCGCGCTGGGATGTCGCCAGTAACACCGCGCTGAAATTCCAGTTCGACCATGTATCGGCGCCGCCCGAAGGGCGCTGGCTCTGGTATCGGCAGGGCGCGGGCGGGAGCGATCTCATGCCCTTGCATGTCGATACCAACGTCTTCTCCGCAACGCTGGATGTGCTGTTCTGATCATGCGAAAACTGATTCTTTTCTTATTCGCATTGATCGGCCTCGTAGCCCCTTTGCACGCCCAGAACACCCGGCTGTTCGTTGTCGTCAACGCCAAGAACCCTATTGCCTCCCTGAGCGAGAAGGAGGCGGTGAACCTGTTTCTCGGGCGCAGCAAGACCTTCGCCAACGGCGAGTACGCCCTGCCGCTTGATCACGCGACAAGCTCAGCCGTGCGAAAGCGCTTCTACTACGATCTGACCGGCAAACCCATCTCCGAAATCAACGCCTACTGGGCGCGGTTGTTCTTCTCCGGACAAGGCACGCCGCCGCGGATCGTGCCGGACAACGAAGCCATGTTGCTGATCATCCGGAACAACCCGGGTGCGATTGGCTATTTCGACTATGAGCCCACCGGGCGCCAGCTGAAGGTCGTGCTGACGCTTGATTCCCGATGACGATGCATTTCCGCACCCTTCAAGCGCTGTTGTCTGCACTCGTTGGAGGAACAGCCCTGCTGCTTGCCGTTGTCGCCAGCCTGTTCGTCTACAGCGCTCAGTACCGTCAGTCGGCAAAGGAAAGCGGCGAGATGGTGCAGAGCCTTGTCTCGACCGTCGAACGCTCAGCGGCTGTGGCGGTGTTCGCAGGCAACGTCGAGATCGCGACGGACGTGGTGTCCGGACTGCTCAGCAACGAGGTAGTAGCCAGTGCGACGCTCAAGAGCAACTCGGGGATACTCGCCCAGCGTCGGCGCGCCGAAGCCAGGGCGCCGGTCAGCCTCTATCGGCAGGTCATCCGCTCGCCGTTTCAGGGTGACGAGCCGATCGGCGTTCTAGAGATCGGATCGAACGCCGACTGGGTGGCCGAACGCGCCAGACGGTCGGCGCTGGAGCTTGTGGCCTGGAGTTTCGGGCTGATCTGCCTGAGCGCGCTGATTTCGCTGCAGACCATTCGCCATCTGCTCTCGCGCCACCTGACCCGTGCCGCGCAGCAACTCGACGAGATCGAGCCGGGCTCCTCGGCACGGGTGCAGCTTCCTCAATCGCTGCGGCCAACGGAGGTTGGCGGACTGATCAGCAAGTTGAACCAGTTGCTGGACCGTATCGCGCTGAACCTCGAGACTGAACGTCGCCTTCGTGCGGGAGTTGAGGAGAGCGCTCGCGAGCTGCAGGCGACGCAGCTTGAGCTCATGCGGTCCGAGAAAATGGCAGCGCTCGGCTCGCTCGTCGAGGGGGTGGCGCATCAGCTTGGCGAGCCGATCGGAAACAGCCTCAGCGTCGTCGGCACCCTTGCGGAAAGCACACAGGCGATCAGCAAGCGTGCGCACGATGAAATCAAACGGCCGGAGCTCGATGCCTTCCTGGCAGACGTTGCGTGCGGCACCGATTTTGTCTTGCGAAATGTGCAACGGGTGTCTGAGTTTCTCCACAATTTCAAGCAGGTTGCGGTCGAGATCCGGAGCGAGAAACCGCAACGGTTCGAGCTGCGCAACATCGTCGGGGAGGTACTCGCAGCCCACCAAGATTCGTGCGAATCGGCAGCGCCAGCGGTCGTTGGCGATATCGCAGGCGGCATCGAACTGGTGAGCTTTCCGGAGCCGCTCAAAGTGGCGGTGGGCAACCTGATCGAGAACGCGATGGTGCACGGTCTTGCCGGGCGACAAACCGGTTCGGTCAGGGTGCGCGGCTGGCGAGTGGATGAACGAAGCGTGCGAATTACGGTTTGCGATGACGGCTGCGGCATCACGGCAGCCAATCTGCCTCGCATCTTCGAGCCCTTCTTCACGACACGCTTTGGTACCGGCGGATCGGGCCTTGGTCTCTACGTCGTGCGGAACGTGGTCGAGAACGTCCTCGGCGGTGCGGTACATGCCGAGAGTGAAGACGGTAAGGGCACGACGATAACGCTCGATTTGCCCGTGCAGATCGGGGACTGAAGCACACCTGCAGCGCCGCACCATGGATCTGCCGTCGTCCACCACTTCGCTGCCAGCGAGCGCATTACTGAGGTGTTGATTGGATCAGCACGGCTCGCGCAACGCAGCGCCGGACGGAATGAGGCTCGCCAAGCTGGCCCGCATATCTCGGCCCGCGCGCGCCGTAATCCGCGCCTCGATCTCGTCGCGCGGCGCCGACCCCTCGCCGGATGCGGCCGCCGCGGCCCACTCGATCGCAAGTGCGAGCGCTTCGGCCGCAGGGCGCGTTGGGGCATGGCGAGACCGCAGCTGGCGCAACAACTCCGGTGGCACATGCCATGTCGCGAGCAGCAGCCAAGTGCAGTCGATGCCCTCCACGACGCAGCCGGCCTTGGCGGGTAGCGCCAGATCGCCGAGGTTGTGCGCAAAAGCAAGCAACGCCAGCGTCGGTCCATCAGAGGGCGCCAGATGTTCAGCCAGCAAACGCACCGCTTGAGACGCAAGGAAGCCGCATCGCCAGGCGCCTTCCACTTCGCCGACAGAAACGGAACGGGCGTTGGCGGCACCCGGCATGCAGGCATCGACGAGCGTCACAAGCGTGCCGGCCGGTATGACGGCCAACATCGCTGTGTCGAGAACCGTCGCTTCTCGGGCGCCGTGCAGTGGCTCTGCGCAATAGGCCAGCACGCGCAGCGGCGGAACAGGATCCTGCGCAAACAACTCGAGTGCCGCCGCCTTGTCGCTCGCTCCGTCAGCCACCAACTGACGCAGGCGAGTGAGTTGAGGGCTGTGGCGCGGCCAGTGCTGCGGCGTACTCCAGTTCCCCAGACGCCGCGCTGACAGCAGTTCGCGCGCAGCGCGGCGACAAAGCGCCGGCGTTACATCGAAACGTTCGCGAAACGCGCGCTCAAAGGTGTTTCGATCGGCGTAGCCGAGGCGCTGGGCAAGGCTTTCCATCTTCTCGTCGGAGCCGATGATCGCATTCATCGCCTGCTGTGCGCGCCTTGCCGCCAGCAACGCCGAGAATTTGCAGCCTTGCTCTGCGAGTTGCCTGCGCAACGTGCTCGCACCAATCGACAGAGCGCTCGCAGCCGAGTCGAGGCTGACTTCGCTAAGGTTGTCATGCTTGGCAATCCAACCCGCTACGCGACTGACGATACCGTGCGCCCTGTGCTTGAGCGCAAGCCGCTGGTCGTAGATCGGGCGAATCGCCTTGCGCAAAACAGCGCTGGCCGCCGGCAGATGAATCTTCAGTACCTCTGCGGGGTACTCGAGCACAAACGCATCGCAGCCGATGGTGGGGGTCACGCCTAGGTAGTTCGCGAGCACCTCAGGATCGGCGCCTTCATGCGGCATGATCGCTATGCGTTCGATCGGCAAGGTCGTGCCTGCGACGTAGTTCAGCATGCGGATGAACCAGGTCACGACGGCCTCATAGCGCAGGCGCGCCCCGAGGCGAGTCGCCTGCCTCGCAGGGGCGAGTTCGATGCGCAGGCGTGCTCCATCCGTAACCCAGGCAAAACGTCCGTCAGGCAGCAGCATGCTGGCCAGCCGCGAAAACTCTTCCAGGGCCGATTCCAGGCTGTCGTGCGCGCGCAAGTAATAGACGATGCCGTCGCCGGCCCCCATGTCCAGCTCTGAGGCCAACCAGGCGAAGGCGTGAGGGTCGCCGTTTGCATGCAGCCACTCGCTCATCTGCAGCGCAGTTTCGGCGCCGATCGGCCGAGTGTCGGTGGGAAGCACCCGCAAGAGTCCGAAGTGAGACTGCAGGATGCTCAGCCGGACCGGCTGATCCCGGTAGCGCAGGAAAAAACTCTGGAAGTGCCGCATCTGCGGCACGTACTCATGCTCGAGGTCGTCGCTCATCGTCGCGTTCGTCTCTCCACCACGCCATCGCGCCCCATCCCCGGTATCGCGGCATTCGAGCATTGCTGCAGGACGACCGAGCGGGTTTGCAATAGGCCTCGCGCGGGTCCTTACCTAGGATGCCGCATCTCGTCAGTCTGCGCCACGGTCGCATCGCGGCCCGCAGAAAGCAGACCGGCGGATGGAGGGCTGCGATCTGCACCGCGCCGAAGCGCTGACAGACCGAGACCTCACGCCACGCCGACCAAGGATAGGCGCGGCGCGACATACACATTTCCTGTTCAAGGACTCTCGGCACGGCGGACGCCTGCGGTGCGGGGTCGTGTTCTTTCGGCATGCATATGAAAAAAACAAGTTTCGAGACCCTGATCACTCGCGCCGCACTGTGTGTGGCAACGGCGCTGCTCGTCGCCTGTGGCGGCGGTGGTTCTGGCGGTGACAGTTCGTCGGCTGGTTCGGGCGCCGACGGCTCGGTCAGTAATGGTGGTACGAGCGGAGGCAGCAGCAACAACGGATCGACGACGCAGCCCGACCCGGTGGCGCAAGCCATGGTGTCTGGCGACCCCTCGGCGCTGACGACGGCGCACCAGCCGACCCTGCTGGCACAGGCGACCACAGTAGCCAGCACCCTGCAGAAGACACAGGCAGCTGCAGTCTCCAGTATCTACGGCGTCCAGCTGACCGATCTGAGCCTCAACCACACGACCAACAGCAGTTCGATCACCGCGAGCAAGAACACCATCGCCACGCCGCTGATCCTGTCCGACGACGGCACCGGCATGGCCGCGATTGCCCAGATCGGCAGCGGGCGCGGCCTGGCTTACGGCGCCAACGTACTGAGCTGGATGGCCGGTACCACGCGCGAACAGCAGCACCTACCGCTGTTCAACCGTGCCTTTGCGTGGCTGATGACCGGCAATGGCGACGGCAAGCTGGCGGCGACGATCAACGTCGGTACCGCCGGCTACGACGCGAACACCGTCAAGCTCTACCTCGCCAAGGTGGGTAGCACGGCCACGGTGAGCACCTGCAAGGTCGACGACCCGGCCAACACCTGCTGGAAGGACCTGGACCTGATCGTGTTCGGCTCCGGTACGACCGACAGCCCGTCCCTGGCCGCGCTGGTGCGCAGTTACCTCGAAGCTGGCAAGCCGGTGGTCTACATGCACCCGAGCTGGATCGACTCGGCCGGCGGCCGCAGCGTGCTCGGCGCCATGGGCATGTCGCTGGGCGGCTACCCGGGCAACTATTTCGCTAGCGCTGCCGGGGTATCGGTCGGCACGACCCGCACACGAGACGCCGCCCTGGCCCGTGCCGACCAGTTCGGCGCGCTGGTATCGACGCTCGGGCTGCTGCAGCGCACCGACCTGGCGCTCGACTTCACCGACACGACACCGCTCAAGCCGATCGACGCGGTGATGACGGGGCTCGCGACCATGCAGTCGCGCGGCATCGACGTCTTCAGCGACCCCGACAGCCAAATCTATCGCCTGCTGGTGCTGTGGGCCGACGTGCAGCGTCGCGGCCTGATGTACGGTGCGCCCCTCTCGAGCAAGGGCGACTCCGATGACTTCCTGCGCGCCTACGCCTCCGACTCCTGGCTGGTGTTCAACCGCAAGGCCACGACGATCCCGCCCAAGGGCGCCGGGGACTACATGCCCGCAACGGCAGCCAGCATCGCGGTTAGCACTGCGTATGAAGACATCGACGTGACGATTCCGCAGACCGGCGGCGTCACGCTGATCGGTCGCGGTGCGATCCCCGGCAAGCCGGTGACGATTCAGGTGGTGGATGCCGCCGGGGCCACGTCGCTGGGCGTGCAGACCAGCTACCTGCGGGCCTACGGCAACCCGCTGAGCGATGCGAACTACGCCCGTCCGCGTCGCCCGCATTCCTTCACGATTCCGCTCGCGACCACCGGTGACAATGTGTTCGTTACGCCGTTCGGCGGTCCGCTGATGCTCAAGTACAGCGGCGCCACCGCCGGCACGGTGATCAAGCTACGCATCCTGGGCGCGGCAAAATATGCACACTTCGATTTCACCCGCAATCCTTCGCAGGCCGAGATCGATGAAGGCGTGGCGGCACTCAAGCGCGCTGACTTCGGCTGGCAAACCAACAAGCTGGTCGGCGGCGAGATCCAGCAGACCATCGGCTATGCGCAGAAGGCGATCGGCACACTCGACCCGCAGACCTATGTCGTTGGCCGCATCAAGGGCATCCTCTTCGACAGCAACCACTTCGCCAACGGCTACCGCAACATGCCGATGTCGGCTCTAGCGCAGAGCCTCTGCACCCAGCTGGGCTGGAC